>RFZT01000026.1 GCA_009920585.1 bacterium | reverse complement strand
CTGGCGATAATGAGAGAAACCGTCGTGCGCTTCTGCGGGCGGGCGTCCCTGAGGATCGTATCACTTGCGAAACGGCGTCCGAATCCACTTTGGAAAATGCGATGTTTGTGCGTCCGCTTCTCGAAAAAGCCGGTGTCCACCGGGCGATTCTCGTCACTTCGTCGTATCACACCCGCCGAGCCTTGGCGGTCTTTCAGCAGCGCGTGCCCGGCATCCATTTTGATATGGCCTCCTCTCGCATCGGTTGGTGGGATACCCCGAAGGGTCGGCGTCAGGAGAATGCTTGGGCCGTGATTGAGTTTATCAAAATCCCTGCCTATTGGATTCTGTATGGTGTTCATCCGTGGATTGAAAAATCGCCGGCGGTTGGCACACTCGCTCCCGTAACCTAAATGCCGTCCATCCTTTTCATTAATCGCGTTTATCCGCCCTCATCCGGAGCCACCGGTGAAATGCTTTGCCAACTTGCCGAGGCTCTCGCCGCGCGCCGTTGGGATGTGACTGTTTTAGCGACGGATACGGGAGGCGTTCCCAAGATCAGCTCGCGAAATGGCGTTCGCATCCTCCGTGCTGGGGGATTGTTTTCACGCAAAAGCACGCTCCTGCGCGCCGTGAGCTACGCTTGCATGATCCCCTGGCTCTTGATTCGGGCGCTACTTCTGCCGCGAACGGATTTCATTGTGACTATGACGGATCCCCCGATGCTGGCTGCAATCGGGCCGGTGCTCGCCTTTTTTAAAAAAAACAAAATCGTCCACTGGGCTCAGGATATCTATCCCGAGGTTGCTGAGGAATTAGGGGTACTTCCCTCTGGGCATGTTATCACGCGCGTGTTGCGAGGGATTTCCTCCTTCGCGCTTCAGCGCTATGATGCCGTTGTCTCTATTGGTCGTTGCATGACGCAGAGGTTGGTTGCGCGAGGCATTCCATCCGAGAAGATCCATCTTATTCCGAACTGGGCTCCGCCGATCGCTCCCTGTGACAAATTCAACAACCCCTTCCGCCGTCAGCAGGGCTTGGAGGGGGACTTCGTGGTCGCTTATTCCGGAAATATGGGGCTTGCGCACGATTTTGATGCCATCCTGACTGCGGCCGAAAGCCTTCGCGGGAGGCATATCGTATTTCTGATGATTGGCGAGGGGCCTCGTCGGGCAGAGATCCAGAGGGCTGCGAATAGTCGAGGACTGGACAACATGCGATTTCTTCCTTCGCAGGCTCCAGATAAACTCTCCGAGAGTCTTTCTGCCGCTGACGCCCACCTTGTCACGATGCGCCCGCCTCTGTGCGGACTGGTCGTTCCGAGCAAGTTCTATGGAGTTCTCGCGGCAGGACGCCCCTGTCTTTTCGTTGGGCCAAAAGAATCGGAGGTTGCAATCAGCCTCAGTGAGCAGGATGCAGGCATGGTGATCGATCCTCAAAATCCCTCCGCTCTGGCCGCCGCCATTCTCGATTGGGCTATGGATCCAGTTGCGCACGCGGCTGCTTGTCGGCGCGCCCGTATCGCCGGAGCCTCGGCGACTATTGCCACTCGTGTGGATGAATTTGAGAAGTTGCTACGTGGTCGTTGACCGCCCCTTGGCCCAATGGCCCCCCCTCAAAGACTTCATTCGCAATCTGCCCAAAACCGAGACACATCTCCACATCTAGGGCGCACTCCCAAGGAAGCTTCTTCAAGAAGCCAATCCCAGCAAATACACCGCGCATCCAGCCTCATGGAAACCAGACTTCCGTTATAAAAGCTTCGCCCATTTTGAAAATACGCTTCTGTGCTATGCCAAGGATTATTTCCATAGCGCAGACCGCTATCATGAGTGTGCCTAATCGGATTTCGTCGATCGCCTCGCTCGCAATGTGCGCTACATGGAAGTCAGCTTTGCATCGGGATGCGTTGATTCGGCATCCATCACGACGGATACACTCCAAAAAATGAGACCCATGTTGGATGAGGCCCTTGCCTGCCCTTATTTCTTGCCGAACGAAAGCAAGTGCACGGAGATTCTTTTTAAGAATTCACCAAAAAATTCTTGCCTATTGCGAGTGTAGGTCGTAGTTATAAATGAATCATGAAACTCCTCAAACGAATCGTTGCATTTACACTGGTTGAGCTTTTGGTTGTTATTTCGATCATTGCGATTTTGGCCTCTTTGGCCCTTCCAGCTGTGACGAGCGCAATCGTCAAAGCGCAAATGTCCCAAGCTGTTTCTAATGTTCGCCAAATTTATACTGCCAACTTCAATGCCGCTGCAGATGCCGCTGCGACAGGAACCACCAATTTCGGTTGGCCTGGCGATGTGGCTTCAGTTACTGACGTGCAAACCTACGTGAATATGCTTGTGGGAAATGATTACTTCAAACCCCTTGATGCGGTTAAGATATTTGCCGTCTCTGGGGTTACACCTGGAACCGCCGCCAGTGCCACAAATGCAACAATAACCCTCGCGAACAGCGGTTTTAATATTTACAAAGTGATGGATACCGACGCTGGGACGACTGTGTTTGCCACGACTAAGAACTACACCTACAACACTGCGTTAACAACAAACCTTCCATTCAAGGATGCAGGTTTTGTCGCCTTTCGCCGTGGTGGAGATGGGGCAGTCTACAAAAAAACCCAGTACAACGAAACCAACGTACTGGGCGCTTTGCCATCGAACACAACTCCCCTCCAATAAAAAAAGAGGAAAAGTTTAAAACATCATGTCCATACTAGCTAAAATCGAATCCGAACAATTTAAGTCCGAGATCACCTCTTTCGAAGTCGGTGATACAATCAAAGTCCACACTCGCGTGATCGAGGGTGATAAAGAGCGTGTACAGATCTATTCTGGTATCGTGATTGGGCGCAAAGGATTTGGAATCAACGAAAACTTCACTGTTCGCCGTGTTTCTTACGGTGAAGGCGTGGAGCGCGTTTTCCCATTGCATTCTCCTCGCATCGCTAAGATCGAAGTCGAGCGCCGTGGAGCTGTTCGTCGCGCGAAGTTGAACTTCTTGCGTCAGCGCAAAGGCAAGTCTGCTACGACTGTTAAAGATCGCGCTATCCGCTCTTAATGCCGTGCTCCTTGGAGCATGAGCTTAGGTTGTCGGGAAGCGGGTATTCCATCATTGCGGGTATAGATGAGGCTGGGCGTGGTCCGCTTGCGGGTAGCGTTTTTGCTTCCGCTGTGGTTCTTCCTCGTGGATTTATTCCGCAAGGGATCAACGATTCCAAGAAGCTGACACCTCGTGTTCGTGAGCGTCTTCATCAACAACTGACTTCAGAACCGGATGTCCTATGGGCCGTGGCTAAAAAATCGGCGGCCGAGATAGACCGACTCAATATCCTGAGAGCCACTCATGCTGCGATGAGGGCGGCATGGGAGATTCTCGATCCTCGACCAGACCATGTTTTGATCGATGGCTTGCCTGTTCCTCAGTTTCCTTGTCCGCAGACAGCCTTGGTGGGCGGGGATGCGATCAGCTTGAGCATTGCGGCGGCGAGCATTATTGCCAAAGTCGAGCGTGATCGAGAAATGGAGAAGATGGATCGCCTTTATCCGGAATATGGATTTGCCAAGCATAAAGGCTATCCAACCGCTGAGCACTTTGCCAAACTGCGTTTGCATGGGCCTTGTCCGATTCATCGCCGAAGTTTTGCGCCGGTCGCGCAAGCCGAACTTTTCTGAAGCCGAGCATATCACGTTGGGTCGGGAGGGGGAGGATATGGCGGCGCGCTATCTTCGTGAAAACGGACACAAGATTCTGTATCGCAATTTCCGAGCTCCGCATGGCGGTGAGGTCGATATTGTTTGTCGAGATAAGCGTCATAACGAGCTTGTTTTTGTTGAAGTGAAAACGCGAACAGAGGAGATATTCGGCCGTCCCTCGGATGCGGTGGATCAGAAAAAACGAGCATTGATTTTGCGTGGCGCGATGAAGTGGTTGCGTATGCTCGATATGCCAGATATCACGTATCGCTTCGATATCGTGGAAGTCGTCATGGGCCCGCCTGTCGAAATCCGAGTGATTGAAAATGCCTTCAATACACCGGAAAAATATTCTTACTAATGTCCGCAATTCCGTCTCTTCTTTCCGCTCAGGAACTCAAACTATCCTATGGTTCGCAGTTGTTGCTCAATGGAGTGACACTCACTGTCGCCCCCGGCGAAAAGGTCGGTCTCGTGGGCCGCAACGGGTGCGGTAAGACCAGTCTTCTGAAAATCCTAGCTGGAGAAAATGAGGCGGATGCTGGAGAAATCTCCCGTCGGCGAGGTCTTCGCACGGGATATCTGCCGCAGGAATTTGAGCTCGATCCTACGCTGACTGTTCGGCAGAACATCGAGTCTGGAGCTGCCGATCTGGTCGAGTGGATGAGGCGCTATGAAAATGGCGAGGGCAGCGACAACGAGCTTCACGATCTCCTAGAGAAAATCCAGCACGCGGATGGCTGGAATCTCGAATCACGCATCAAAGCCCAAGCGGGAGCGCTCAGTGCTCCACCACTGGATCATCTTGTGGCGCCGCTCTCCGGTGGCGAGAAACGCCGCGTTGCTTTGTGTCGAGCCTTGGCATCGCAGCCAGACTTGCTCCTTTTGGATGAACCCACGAACCACTTGGATTCCGAGTCGATCAGTTGGTTAGAAGAAATCCTCCAGTCCTTTCCAGGTGCGGTGGTTTTTGTTACACACGACCGCTACTTTTTGGAAACGATCGCGACCCGCATCATTGAGATCAGTGGGGGAACGGCTTTTTCGCATCCGGGCAACTACACCGCCTACTTGGAGTCCAAGGCGCTGCGCCAGCAAATCGGCGAGCAGTCCGAGCGGCGGCGTCAGCGTTTCATTCGTGCCGAATTGGAGTATGTCCGCGCCGGCGTTCGCGCACAGCGATCCAAATCCAAGAACCGTCTCGAATCGTTTTACAAAATTGCCGGTCAGGAAGCTCCTCCCGAGGAGCGAGAGATGGATCTTCTGATTCCACCGGCCCCCGAAACAGGAAATGTGGCCGTCGAATTGGTGAATTCGGGAATGTCGTATAGCACGGACAATGGCGAGCGGTGGCTTTTCCGTAATATGAATCTCTCGCTTCGTCCTGGGCAATGCACGGGAATCGTTGGCCGCAATGGTGTGGGAAAAACCACGCTGCTTCGCCTCTGTCTGGGAGAACAGGATCCCGTGGAGGGGACGGTGACCATCGGAAAGCGCGTTGTTTTTAACTACATTGACCAAGGGCGAATCCAACTCAATGGAACCGGCACCGTGATGCAGGAGATCAGTGACAGTGGAGGAATGGTGAAATTTGGCGAGCAATCGATAACCGTGAGATCTTATCTGCGCCGGTTTTTATTTGATGAGTCGCGCGTGAATGAACGCGTAGACAAGCTTTCCGGAGGAGAGCGCGCGAGGTTGATTTTAGCTAAAGTTCTCTGCCGAGGAGGCAACGTGATCGTCCTCGATGAACCTACAAATGACCTCGACTTAAGCAGCCTGCGTATGCTGGAGGAAGCGCTGGCTGCATTTGCGGGAACCGTACTCGTAGTCAGCCACGATCGGTATTTTTTAGACCGCATCTGCGATCAGATCGTCGCCTTTGAAGAGGGCGGAATTCACATCCAACCCGGAAACTTTTCTTACTATCTCGAAAAGAAAAAGGAACGCGATCAGCGCTACAAAAATCTCGGGTCCCATTTTTCAAGCAACACGTCTGCGCCAGTCGTTCCAGCTCCCCCCGTTTCGAATACTCGTAAGTTGAGCTACAAGGAAAAGGCGGAGTTAGACTCGATGGAGGACACAATCATGCATGCCGAGCAATTGGTCGCCGACATTGAGTCCGAGTTGAGCGACCCCGCTTTTTTTACTACCCGAGCCATCGAGGCTCCTGCCTTTACAGCGAGGTTAGAAAACGCCCGTGCTGACGTAGCCCGACTCTATGACCGCTGGGAAAAACTTTCTAAATGATGAGTCATGACACACCGGTGCCCGGTCAACGCTGGGTGAGCGACAGTGAGCCTGAGCTTGGACTCGGGATTGTTTTAAAATGCGAATACGGCAGGGCCGAGATCTACTTTCCTGCGGCGGGAGAGAATCGCCAATACGCTCTGGGGAGCGCTCCCATTCGACGAGTGCGATTCCAAGAAGGCGATACAATCAAGACGCACCAAGGGGAAAGTCAGTGCGTGCTTTCGATTAGTGATGCCAACGGCTTGCTGACCTATCAGTGCGCGGGTGGTCCAGTGACCGAAGCCGAACTCTCCGATCTTATCAGTTTTTCCAAACCCGAAGAACGTCTCCTTGTCGGGCAGGTGGATGAGTTAGCTCAATTTGATCTTCGCGTGGAATGTCTGAGTCGCCGTCGCTCCTTGCGCCAAAGTCCGATCCGTGGATTTGCCGGAGCCCGAGTGGATCTCATTCCTCACCAGATCTCGATTGCAGCCGAAGTCGCGACCCGGATGGTCCCAAGGGTCTTGCTTGCTGATGAAGTTGGCTTGGGTAAGACGATCGAGGCCGGCTTGATTCTGCAGCGACTTCATCTCACTGGTCGCGCTGAGCGGGTGCTTGTCCTTTTGCCGCCTGCGCTGCTGAACCAGTGGTTCGTGGAAATGTTCCGCCGTTTCCAAATGTCTTTCAGTATTTTTGACGAGGAGCGATGCGCTTCCTTGGATGCGGGTGGCGAAAATCCTTTTCTCGATAGCCAGTTGGTGATTTGCGGGATCGATTTTCTTTCCTTGAATCCTCAGCGCGCAGCCCAAGCCCGTGAGGCCGGATGGGATTTGCTCGTGGTCGATGAGGCGCACCACCTCCAATGGTCGCCGGACAAGGCTAGCGCGGAGTATCAGCTTGTTGATGGCCTCGCGGCCTCTACGCCTTCCCTTCTTCTCCTCACGGCAACGCCCCAGCAACTCGGCATGGAAGGCCATTTTGCACGTCTTCGCCTTCTGGATCCCGACAGGTTTGGTGATCTCAAGGCGTTTCTTGCGGAGTCCGAGCGTTACGAGCACGTCGCGAAAGTGATCAACGCCCTCCTTGATGGCAAAAAAGTGGCTGATGAGGAGCTTTTCAAGGGGCCCCGCGTTGCGGCGCATTATGAAGCATTTTTGGGCGGGGACGTCGCCGCGCGGGACCAAGTCGTAGCGGCACTTTTGGATGAGCACGGAACCGGTCGGGTGATGTTTCGGAATACCAGAGCCGCTCTCACCGGATTCCCTAAACGGAAAGCCCACCTCGTTCCGCTTGCTGCGTCTCCAAATGAATCCGCCGCCAAGTTGGCATGGTTGATTTCTTTGTTGAAGGAATTAAAAAAGCAAAAAGTCCTTCTCATTTGTCATTCACTCGAGTTCGCGGAAGAAATTCTCCAGCGCCTCCAGAGTGAGATCAAAATCTCCGCCGCTATTTTCCACGAGGGCTTGACTCTCTTGCAGCGGGATCGGAATGCGGCTTTCTTTGCCGAAGAGGACGGGGCACGACTACTGATCTGCTCGGAGATTGGGAGCGAAGGGCGAAATTTTCAATTTGCGCATCATCTCGTTCTCTTTGATTTGCCTTCCGATCCAGAGCTTCTTGAACAACGCATTGGCCGCCTAGATCGCATCGGGCAGACATCGACCATTCATATCCATGTGCCCTACGAGGAGGGGAGTGGCGGCGAGGTGCTCGCTCGATGGTATCAGGAAGGGCTCGATGCCTTTCAAAAAAACCTCCATGGCGCGGGCGAGATTTGCGCGATTTTCAAAAGTGAAATTCAAAAACAGGTATCTGCATTCGACTCGGCGAAGTTGGAAAAACTGATCGCCAAATCCATTGCGGAGAAAAAGAAAATCACCAAGCACCTTCAGCGAGGCCATGACCGTCTGCTGGAGCTCAATTCCTGCCGTGCGGAGGTTGCTGCGCCTGTGATTCAGGCTATTCAAAGGCAAGATGCGGATGTGGAATTCGAATCCTTTTTCATCCGCATGCTCGATCATCTGGGAGTGGTCGTGGAGGAACTCGGATTGCGTTCTTATTTGCTGAAAAGCGGAGCTTCGCAAGTCGCCTCCCTACCAGGCCTCACGCCTGATGGACTGATGCTCACATTCGATCGCGCGAGGGCACTTTCCCGCGAGGATATCGGATTTCTGACGCCCGACCACCCATTGGTCCGTGCGGCTCTTGATGCGCTGCTGGGTTGCGAGACCGGCAATAGCGTTTTTGGGATTTGGAAAAGCGAAGAACCTAACGCCGTCTTTCTGGAGGTGCATTCCATCGTGGAGTGCGTTGCTCCGCCAGCCCTGCATGTCGATCGCTTCTTGCCCGCTACGCCGCTGCGGATCGTTCTCGATCAAGGCGGCAAGGACTGCAGCGACCTAGAGGATTTTCGTTCAGCCAAGCTGGAGCGGGGAGATGTGTTCACGTTGCTCGATACGCCGGTATTCCGAAAAAAGCACTTGCCCTCCATGCTTTCCAAGGCGGCCGCTTTTGCGGAAAAGCAAAAAGAAGTCATTATCGAGACAGCGCAGAAAATCGCCTCAGATCAAATCGATCGGGAAATCGCACGCCTAGAGGACTTGAGGTTGATTAACAGCCACGTTCGTCCTGCTGAGATCGAGGCTTTAAAAGGCCTGAAGTTGGCGTTGATGGAATCTCTTTCTGGAGCCACCCTACGGGCCGATGCGCTCAAACTTGTTCTCAGGGTGAGCGGCAGTCCGAGTTGAAATATTTCGCAACCATCGCTTTCCTTGTGCATTATCTCTATTCATGAGCGTCCCTCAAAATACGATCGCGATCATTTACGATTACGATCAAACCCTTTCGCCCTTCTACATGCAGGAAGAGGCGTTGTTCCCAGTCTTTGGAATCAATGCCGCCCACTTTTGGCAGCGCTGTGGAGACTTGGTCCAGAAGCAGGGATTCGACAGCGAGTTGGCATACATGAAGGTGTTGTTGGATTGCCTCGAGATCGATCGTCCGACGAATGCGTATCTGAGAGAACTCGGTGCCCGTCTCACTTTTTACAAGGGCCTTCCGGAGATGTTTGATGAGTTTCAAAAAACCTTACTCAGTCCGGAGCATGTGGCCCATGGGATAACGGTCGAACATTATATCGTGTCCTCGGGATTGAAGACGCTTATCGAGGGAAGTCGATTGGCGCCCTATGTCCGTAAGATCTTCGGTTGCGAGTATGCCGTGGATGAACGGGATCGCATCACTTTTCCGAAACGCGTGATCAGCCACACGCAGAAGACGCAGTTTCTTTTCCGAATCAACAAGGGCATGCTGGAGATGGATCAGGACGTGAATGACCACATGGACAACGACCTTCGCCCCGTGCCTTTTCAAAACATGATTTACGTTGGCGATGGCCCGACAGATGTGCCGTGTTTTACACTCATGCGCCGCAATGGCGGTCAGGCGATCGCGGTTTATAATCCGGATGATGCCACCAGGGTGAGTTTCAAAAAATGCTACCAACTCTCGACCCATGCAGATCGGGTTAAAAACATCGCGCCTTCCGATTTTCGAAGCGGCAGTCACCTTCGACTGCTCCTAGAGGAGATGGTCGTCGAAATCGGTAATAAAATCGTCCAGCGTCGTCGCGACGATATGGAAGCTGGTACGGTTAAGGCCCCTAAGCACTGAGGCGCTGATTCACAGCGAGGGCGGACTTTTTTAGATGTTTGAGTTGCCTGCGGTGTGGCGGATGTCTTTGAGTGAAACCGCAAAGATCGTATCTTCCGCGATATTCTTAGCTTGATCGCCGATTCTTTGTTTTGGGGCATCTTCTCGGTGAGGGATTCTGCAAACTCGCGGTTGAGTTGATCGAGTTCCTTGTCCCGGCTTTTAATCGTTTTCGCCAACTCGATGTCTCCATCCGCATAAGCTTTGACGGCGTCGTTGAACATGGAGGAGGTGTGGCGCAACAAAGGCTCTGTGTGAGCGGTCTCTGGGAGGGCTTGGAGAGTGATCAGCTTGCGGGCCCGGCGGGCGATGCCCACGGCCTGATCGGCTGCGCGCTCAAGGTTGACGCTGGTTTTCATAGCGCCAATCACATTGCGAAGGTCTGAGGCAAAAGGATGGAAACGGAGCATGATCTCGATGCCTTGGTTATCCACTTGAATCTCCAGCAAATCGATTTCCTCATCGTCGGCAATGACGGTGTTGCAGAAGTCCTCATCGCGATCCAAAAGACCCTTGCGGGAGTTTTCAATGCTGCGGGAGACCAAGCTCGACATCATGAGGACATCTTTTCTTAGGTTATCGAGGGCGGCCTCGAAACTGCTCAGGATGTGGCGGGCGGCTTCTTCTGACATAGTGATGGGTGGTTTTTTCTAGAGGCTAGTCAATCAACCGAATCGGCCGGTGATGTAATCTTCGGTTTTTTTCTCCGATGGATTGGAGAAGATCTTGTGGGTGTTATCGTACTCGACAAGTTTGCCGAGATAGAAAAAAGCGGTGCGGTCCGAGCAGCGGGTGGCCTGCTGCATGTTGTGGGTTACGATGATGATCGTGAATTCCTGTTTCAATTCGCGTATGAGTTCCTCCACCTTCACGGTCGCGATCGGGTCGAGGGCCGAGCAGGGTTCGTCCATGAGCAGCACTTTCGGGCGGTTTGCTATGGCTCTGGCTATGCAAAGGCGTTGCATCTGGCCACCGGAAAGCCCCAGAGCGCTCTCATGCAGGCGGTCTTTCACTTCATCCCATAGAGCGGCTCCACGCAGGCTGCGCTCCACGCAATCATCAAGAAGGCTCTTTTTTGTTTGTCCGCTGATCCGAAGGGCGTAAACGACATTCTCATAAATCGACTTGGGAAAGGGGTTCGATTTTTGGAATACCATACCGATGGTGCGGCGGAGGGCGATGACCTCCACATTGCGGTCGAAGATGCTTTTTCCAACAAGCTGGATTTCGCCGGAGTGGTGAACGCCTTCGATAAGTTCGTTCATCCGGTTGAAGTTCCGGAGCAGGGTGGATTTTCCACAACCCGATGGGCCAATGAAAGCGGTGACCTGCTTTTCCGGGATATCCATGTTGATATCGAAAAGGGACTGTTTTTTCCCGTAGAAGAAATTGAAGTCCCTGACGGAGATGAAGTCAGCCCGTCCCAATTCATGGATAGCTGAGACTTTGGATTGGCCGGTGTTTTCGACTAGAGTGGGCATCGCGTGAATCGAGTTAATGTTTTCTAGAAAAAGCGGTTTGTGCAATGATGTTTGCTGCGGTCACGAATGCAACTAGCACAAGCGACGCCGTCCAAGCCATCTGGATTTGATGTGGAAATGGAACGGTGGAAAAATTGTAAATCAAGACCGAGAGCGACGCCGTGGGTTCGGAGAGCGAGTTAGCCCAGTATTGACTAAAGAGGGCGGTGAAAATCAGCGGAGCTGTTTCGCCGGCCGCTCTTGCCACGGCGAGCATGATCCCGGTCATAATCGCCGGCAAAGCGTCCGGGAGAACGACACGGATGATTGTTTGGAATCTGGTCGCGCCCAGTCCGTAGGAGGCCTCGCGGTAGGCGCTCTGAACTCCTGTGAGGGCTTGCTCGGCGGTTAGGAGAATCGTCGGGAGCATGAGCACGGCGAGTGCGACGCCGCCGGCATAAGCCGAAAAATAGCCTGTGCGCATCACGACAATCGCAAAGGCAAAAACGCCACAAATGATCGACGGGATGCCGGTCAGCAATTTTGCGACCAGCCGCACGGTCTTGGCCAATCGGGAGATGGGGGCATATTCATTGATGTAAATCGCAGATAAAATTCCGACTGGAGCCGCTATCGCCAGCCCGATCCCGACCATCACCAGTGTGCCGATGATCGCATTGCCGAACCCTCCACCAGCCATGCCGGCCGCCGGGGGGAGTTCCGTGAAAATGTGGCGGCTTAGTAGCGGGAGTCCGTTTTTCAATACAAGGATGACGATGGAAACCAGCGGCACCAGTGTTGCCAAAGAAAGCGCGATGCAGAGAAGAGTAAGAAAGCGGTTTTTGAGCGAGCGGGAAAGGGCCCGGCTGGCCTCGTGCTTGTCGGTCTTAAAAAAATCCAGCGAGTGTGTTCCGATGGTATCCATGGCGAATTAGTGAATTCCAGCCGTTTTTTTCTGAGTGTAACGCAGGATCGCCTCACCCGCTAGATTCACCAGCAGCGTGATTAAAACAAGGATGAGGGCGGCATACATCAGGGAGTTGACCTGCATGCCCGTGGCCTCTCCGAATTGGTTTGCCAGCAAGCCGGCGAGAGTGCCGGAAGGGGATAGAATGGACCACGAGAGGCGAGAGCTGTTTCCAATCAGCATCGCTACAGCCATAGTTTCACCCATGGCGCGTCCCAAGGCTAATATTGTGGCGGCTACCAACCCAGGCGCGGCACTGGGAACTATAACACCCAAAATGGCCTCCCATCGTGTCGCGCCCAGAGCGTAGGCGCCCTCACGCAAAGTGTGTGGGACGGCGGACAGGGAGTTGCGCGAGATGGCGGTGATCGTTGGCAGTATCATGATCGCCAGCACAATCGATGCTGTAAGAAGGGAGTTGCCATACGCCGGACCTGAAAAAATGGGCACGCCTGACAAGTGGACTGTGGCCCAGTCGCCGAAACCCTTGACCAGTGGAATGACCACAAAAATGCCCCAGAGTCCGTAAACAACGCTCGGGATTGAGGCCAACATTTCAACCACAAAGCGGACGGTTTGCCTGACGGGACGGGCGAGGAAATTCTCATTTAAAAAAATCGCGATGGAGATACCGAGGGGAAAGGCGAGCAGGATCGCGATCCCCGAGCTGGCGACCGTGCCTATGATAAAAGGAAGAACGCCGAATTTTTCCCTGTTGGGCACCCAAGCCGCCGTTGCGAGAAAGTTCCAGCCGAATTTGTTGATCGAGGGCCAGGCCCCATAGATGATTTCATAAAGAATCCACCCGAGGGTCAGCACGGCGAGAGCTGCAGCCGCTTGGCAAAGCAAGCGGAACAAATCCGGCCTCGACTTGAAGTCGGCGATCGGCTGGGAATCTGGATCGGGTGCTGACACGGAGTGGATATGGCTTACTGGATGGTTCCGAGGGCCGCTTTCGACTTCTCAACCACGGATTCCGGTAGAGGAATGTAGCCGAGTTCCTCCGAGAATTTCTGCCCCTCCACGAGGCTCCAGTTGATGAAATCCTTTAAGGCCTTTAATTTGCCTTCTTCCGCATATTTTTTGTAACACAACAACCAAGTGAAGCTCACGATCGGGTAGTCTTGGGCGCCCTCGGGGTCGACTGGCCAGACGCGGAGATTCTCGGGGAGTTTGACATTGGCAAGAGTTTCGCGGCCAGCAGCGATATTGGGGGCGATAAAGTTGCCGGATTTGTTTTGAAGCATGGCCATCGAAAGGCCGTTGTCCTTGGCATAACCATATTCCACGTAGCCGATCGTTCCAGGCGATTGCTTGATGAGGGCGGTGACTCCCTCATTGCCCTTCCCGCCGACGCCTGCAGGGAATGTGACGGATTTGTCCGTGCCAATCTCATCATTGAATTTCGGACTGATTGCCGAGAGGTGCTGGGTGAAGACATAGGTCGTTCCGCTTCCATCCGAGCGGTAGGCGACCTGGATTGCAAGATTGGGCAGTGTGAGACTTGGGTTCTCCTTGACGATCGCCGGGTCGTTCCACTTGGTGACGGTTCCAAGGTAAATCCCTGCCATGACTTCGCGCGTTAGCTTGATATCCTTAACGCCCGGAAGGTTGTAGGCGAAGACGATCTCTCCCGCTGTGGCGGGAACCATCACCACGCCTTTCGGCACCTTGGCGATGTCCTGATCGCTCATCGCGGCATCGCTGGCGCCGAAGTCCACTACGCCTTGGATGAAATTTTTCACACCGGCACCGCTTCCCACCGACTGATAATTCACCTTCACGGCGGGCTGAATTTTGTTGAACTCGACACTCCAGCGTTGATAGAGCGGAGCGGGGAATGTCGCTCCTGCGCCTGATATTTGCTGAGCGGAAGCTTTCTGCACAAAAAGTCCAGTGGCAAGAAGGGTTAAGCCTGACGATAGGATGGAATGGAA
>RFZT01000250.1 GCA_009920585.1 bacterium | reverse complement strand
CTGGTTTTCAGGGTGCAACTGGTTTTACCGGCCCATCAAATGGTCCAACTGGAGTTACAGGTGATACTGGCCCCCCTGGTTCAAATGGTTATAATTCGATTTCATATTTATCTTTAATGGTTTCTGGAAACCTTGGAATAACTGGTTCTATAGGAAATACTGGCGGTGTAGTAAGAACTGGTACTATTATAACTGCCCCTTCGTTAGTTGGAGTATATTCCAATGTATTTTCCTCAGGATTTTTAAATATATATACTAGTTCTGGAACAACTATTGATACAAGTGGAGTAGTAACAGTTTCAGTTACCGGTTTATTTGTAATCCAGGGTGTTTTACAACTTGCGTCAACTTTTAATAGCACGGTAGAAGATTTTGCATTACGCATTATTGATAAGAATAGAAATACCATTTGGATAACATATAGCCAAACATCTCACTCATCTTATGTTTTAAATAATAGTTCAGCTGTTCGTAATTTTGGACACATAGGAGCTTTAGTAGGAAGCGATGACTCTGGTTGGAATTATTACTCGAAAAATGGCTATGGGCAGGGCAAATGGAGTGAAAACGACAACACAAATCAGCCTTTTAACTCGTTTGCTGTCCCTCGCCGAGATAATCGCGAGGAATCGAGGGCATTGGATTTCACAATAATCGCGGGAGAATTGGGTCGGGGCACGGTGGGATTATAAAGGACATCCGTCAGCTTCGCCCGACGCAGTGGAAGGCTTCGAGCCGTAGGCGAGAAGGCTGGAACGGAGTCGGGCGAAGCTGACGGAGCGACGGGCCGCTGGGTAGGTTGGCGCGATGCAAGTTTATCAAAATTCATTGGGGGCCGATGAGCGCCCGTGTCCAGGCAGCGATTGCGCCCAGTGCAAGGGATGCGCCATTTTGCACAAGCACGGGAGTTTTACCCGTTGGCGCGGAGTGGATGGAACGCGTTCGGAGCCGGTTCAACGCTACATCTGCCCGCGCTGCCGCCGCACCTGGAGTGTGATTCCGCCAGGCATGATGCCCTATCGCTCGATCGAGGTGGAGCGCTTCGAGGAATTGGCCGACAGCCAACTCGGTTCGACCGGCGGAGATGCAAGACCTCCGCCGGCCACCGAGAAGGAAGAGGGATGCATCCGGCGGGCAATGAAAAAACTGTCGGAACGCATTCCTCTGCTCTGCGGACTGCTCGGTCAACAAATGCCCGCGCCTGTCGGCAGGGACATCGGTTCTTTTTGGCGGGCCCTTCGCAAGTTGGGCTCGACGGGTGAAATCCTGCTCCGTTTGGCCCGCGACTTCAAGACCTCGCTTTTGCGGTGCTATCGCAGCCTGCTGCCGCATTGGGAGCGGGAAAAAGCTCTCGCCGGGCTTGTCTGAAATCGCGGGCCACCACCCCACAAACCCCTTTTGTTGGAGCGGCAGCCATGGCGGGACAAAACACTCCCGTCATGAAAAAACCGACACCCACACACAAAGAAACCCTCGCGCTTCTGCGGCACGAGATCGTCTGCCACATCAAAACCCTCCGCGGAGAAGGCCTCCCGCTCGTTGAATGCGTGCGGGCCGCTTCCTTGCGTCCCTGGCCAGCGGAGGGTGGGCGGTATTTTGCCGCCCGCACGCTGGAAACCTGGTGGTATGACTACACCAAAAGCGGCTTCGCGGGCATCACCGGCAAAGCCAAGCGCCAGGACGCCGGAAAAAGCCGCGCGCTCGATGAGGAACTGGGCCTCTGGATCATCGAAGCCATCCGCAAGAGTCCCAGCGTGCCCCTGAGCGTCCTCTACCGCCTCTGGGAGGGGCACGGACGCGTGCTGCCAAGCGAGAGCACCGTGCGGCGCTTCCTCTCCGCAAACGGCCTCGACGCCCGCAGCCTCAAGGCCGGACGACTCGAGAACGGTCCGACTAAAGCCTTCGAAGCCCCAGCGCCCAATGATCTGTGGATGGTCGATTTCGCCTGCGGTCCGACTCTCCGTGGACCCGACGGCAAAGTCATCTCTACCCACCTCTGCCTCATTGTTGACGACCACAGTCGACTCATTGTCTTTGCCGGCTACTACACACACGCTGACACCACCGCGTTCCTCGACTGCCTCATGCAAGCCGTGCTGCGACGAGGCCTGCCCGTCAAACTCTACACCGACCAAGGCAAACCCTTCGTCAACCACCATGCCAAAATCGTTTGCGCCAACCTCGGCATCCGCCTCCTGCACGCCAAGCCCTACCACGCCTGGAGCAAAGGCAAAGTCGAGCGCCTCATTCAAACCATCCAGCGCGACTTCGAGTTGACCCTGCGCCTCGACGGCAACGCCGTTCACAGCCTGGGCGAACTCAACACCTCCCTCTCAAGTTGGACCGCCTCCACCTACCACCTTCGCGTCCACAGCTCCACCGGCCAGACCCCGCACGAACGCTTCAGCAGCCACGCCCACGCCATCCGCCACATCGAGGACCCCGACAAAATCGCCCCGCTTTTTTACACCCGCACCGAACGCGTCGTGCGCAAGGACGGCACGGTCACCCTCGGCAAAAAACTCTTCGAGGTCCCGCTCTCCCTTCGCGCGCTCTCTGTCGAGTTGCGCTACGATCCGATCCTCTGCGACCCCGTGGAAGTCTGGCACAAAGGCAGCCTCCATGGCCTCGCACGCCGCTGCGACCTCCACCTCAACAGCACCCTCCACAACCACCAACGGAGCTCCAACTATGCGCGATAAACCCACCCCGCCATCTCACACCGGAGTCACCAAGCGCGGAGGAGAACAACCACAACAACGCCCGCATGCCCTCGAAGACATCCTGCGCGCCTGGGGTATGCACCGTGCCCCCTTTTCGGCCGACGAAAAATCCGCGCAAATCTTCCCCGCTGCCTGCCACAGCGAAGCCCTCGAACTGCTCCACACCACCGCAGCCCTGCGCGGCCTCATGCTCCTGACCGGCAACCCCGGCACCGGCAAAAGCACGCTCCTCAAAAGCTGGATCGCCAGTCTCGAACCCAAACGCTTCCTGCCGCTGCTCATCACCCAATCCAGCCTCTCGGCCACAGGAGTCCTCGAAGTCCTGCTCGCCAAGCTCGGCGAACGTCCCCGCTTCAAGCGC
The DNA here is from genome assembly GCA_009920585.1 of bacterium. Taxonomy (GTDB): domain Bacteria; phylum Verrucomicrobiota; class Verrucomicrobiia; order Chthoniobacterales; family Terrimicrobiaceae; genus UBA967. Next base: position 676 of record RFZT01000250.1, on the reverse strand, counting down.
TCCACCAACCTCCTGCTCCTGGAAAAACATCTCGCCGAACTCGAACCCGTCACCCTCGTGCTCATCCTCGACGACGCTCAAAACTACCCCGCCCCCGCCCTTGAGGAATTACGCCTGCTTTTGGGAACCGGAGGCCGACGGCGCAGCGCCATGGCAATGATCCTACTCGGCGACGACTACCTCCTTGGCAGCCTGCGCCTCTCGGTCCAGCGCGCCCTCTTCACACGCATCAGCGCCACCGCACGACTCGTCGAACTGCCTCTCGAAGACATCCCCGGCTACCTCAACTGGCACATCTCCCGCGCCGGCCTCGACCGCGACATCTTCGGCCCTGCCGCCACCGACATGCTCGCAGAAGCCAGCGAAGGCAATCCCCGCATCCTCGGCCTGCTCGCTCAAGCCGCCTGGATCGCCGCCGCCCGCAATGGCTCGCTCACCATCCAGCCCGAGCACATCCACAAAGCCCTGCACCAAGTCCCCGCCGCAAGCGCGAAAATCCCTAATCCCTAACCACCAAGCGGGCTGCGCCCAAGGCCCTTACGGACCTCCGGCCCAGCCCGCCTCTTTGCTGCTGATCCCCGCTCTCAATTTGAAAGCAACCCTCGCCCAGACCACGCAAAATCAGCCCTCATCCTCGCTGATTATCTTGAAAAAATCCCCCGTGATTATCGTGACG
>RFZT01000249.1 GCA_009920585.1 bacterium | reverse complement strand
CGGGCTTGTGGCCGCATGTCGCCTCTCCGTTCAAAAAGCTGGGCTCCCGTCCGCTGATGCTGATCGTCTTATTTCGATGCTCGACCGCTATCGCTTGCCCCTACAGTTGCCTGCGGATATAACGACCAAGGACATTCTGCAGGCACTTCGCAAAGACAAAAAATTCCACGCTGGTGCGGTGCGCTTTGTTTTGTTGAGGAGTTTGGGCGAGGCTTATGTGTCCAATGAGGTCACGGAGGCTGATCTGGTGAATGCGATTGAGGGACTTCGCTGACGTCAATTTCTTGTGCTCAATCCCGCGAAGCTGTCATAAATGGATTTAGTATGATTCAGAAACGCTTAAATTTTCTTTTTCTGGTATTCTTTGCTTCCTTTGCTGGCTCGCTTTTGGCTCAAAGTTCAGATGGTCATGTGGCAGTGGAAAAATCCGGTTTCGCTCTGGTCAAGCCGCAACCTTGGTCTTCGCCCTCGCAGGCTTCACCATTAAAATTCACGGCCTACACCGATCGCTCCGCGCGGGGCACCCCTGGAGCTGGGTATTTCGTGTTTCGCATCGCGAACCAAACAGATAGACAGATTCAGGTTGCGCAGATCGTGAAAGTGGTAATCCAACCCGAGGTTCCCAATAACATTTCTAATCAAGCCGAATACGACCAGATTAAAGAAGCCATCGCTGATTTCCGTGCCCTCTCGAAAGCCTATCCCATCGCAAAAATATTCATCGATGAAATGATCAAGCCGTTGGCTGCTGATGTCGTCAAATATGAATCGGGTCAAATCAAGATCGATGGAGATTGGAAAACAAAAATTGAGGTATCCCATCAAGACAAGACGGCTTGCGAAACGAAGCTCAAGAAAGAATTCTTTGGTGCAAAAAATCCAGCTCGTTTCGATATGGAATCCAATCTGTATTACATCAAGTTGCTTGAATTCTCTAAGGGTGACCCTGAATTGTCGGAACGCTTGGCAGCGTTAAAGCTCGAGCACCAGCGGCTTCGCGAGCAAGATGAAAACAAGGAGGTTTTAAGTAAACTCAATGACGCAACATTGAGCCCGAATGATGTCGACCTTGTCATTAAGAGGCTCAAGGCCTTGCCGGATCCTAATGTCGAAATTCGTAGTATCTTAAATCAAGCCAAACAAGCTGAAGTGATCGAGTCTCAAGTCAAAGAATTGCGTGCAATTATCGAGGCCAAGTTCGATTCTCTTCAAAGTCCCGTTCCGGGTTGGTCTTCGGATGACCGAAACAAGGTGCAAAAGCTTTCCCAGGAATTTGACGAGTTTAAATCGAGTGCTCCGCCTGCAGCGATCCATGTTCCAATGGTAACGATCAAGGCCATTATACTATTCGATCAGAGGCTAGATGGCATTGTTTCTGCAGTGCAGGAGCATAAATATCTTGAGGTCAACACGACGATCGCAACTCTAGTGGATCCCTCTAGTAAAATTGGTGTGCATACTCAACAGTGGGTGGATTGGTTGTTGACGTTTACCACGACCCAAGTAGCCGCCTTTACAAAATACCGCACTGCCGCGGTAGCTCTGCAAAAAGAGGGTAAGTACGAGGCAGCACTTGCTAAATATCAAGAAGCGCTTGCGGTTATGCCCAGTCCAGAGGTGAGCGCGGAGATGAGGCTTATTTCTACGACTCAGTTACCGAAGAAAAAATAGCTGCATGTCCGATTCCCTGCCTGAAAACTGCACGATCTCAACGGAGGTTCGGGTAATGTATTTCGACACGGATGCCGGCGGGGTCGTTCATAATATCGTTTACCTCCGCTTCATCGAAACCGCCCGAACGCTTCTCGCCATTCAAATGGGAATGGACTTCAAGGAAATCGAGCGAACGGGTGTTCATGCGGTCGTCACCCGCACAGAGATCGATTACAAAAGCCCAGCCCGCCTCGGCGATGTTCTGCTCGTTCAAGGCCGCGTGGTGGAGTGGAGCGGTGTGCGTTTTTGGGTGGAATTCGAGGTCACCCGCCCCTCGGATGGCGCATTGATGGTGAAGTGCCGACAGGCGCTGGCGTTGGTTCAAATGCCTTCTGGAAAACCTGTTCGATTGCCTGCGGGTTTTCCCGCGACTTTGTCCCTCGGCGCTTAACCGAAAATATTGGTTTCGCAAGTCCCCCTCCTTCGTGTTTACTCCGCCTGCCTATGGAAAATGTCATTATTGTCGGCACGGGATGTGCCGGTCTCACTGCCGCCATTTACACTGCCCGCGCGAATCTTTCTCCGCTCGTTCTTGAGGGGAAGCTTCCAGGGGGTCAACTCACGACCACCACAGCCGTAGAAAATTTTCCCGGCTTTCCGGAGGGCGTGGATGGACCAGACCTCATCATGCGAATGAAGCAACAGGCGGAGAAATTTGGCTCCCGTTTTCAATACGGCGTGGTCGAGGATTTCGAGCCCGGCACTCCGCATCGCTTAAAAGTGGATGGGGCATGGATCGAGACGAAGGCCCTCATTATCGCCAGCGGAGCTTCGCCTCGCTACATCGGCATTGAGGGGGAAAAAAATCTCATCGGTCACGGACTCACTTCGTGCGCGACCTGCGATGGCGCCTTCTACCGCAATGTTCCCGTCTGCGTCGTCGGGGGAGGGGACTCGGCTTGCGAGGAAGCCACATTCCTCACGCGCTTTGCTTCCGAAGTTTATCTCATCCATCGCCGCGATACCCTGCGTGCCTCGAAAATCATGGCTGACCGCGCTCTTTCCAATCCGAAAATCAAGCCAGTATGGAACTCGGCCGTCACCTCCTACCTCACTGATGAGGCGGGCGAAGTCTCGGGCGTTGTTTTAAAAAATCTCAAGGACGGCACCACGAGCGAACTCGCTCTCAAGTGCGTCTTCGTCGCCATCGGGCATGAACCAAATACCGTGGCCTTCGGCAAAAGCCTCCACACCGATGAGAATGGCTACCTGATTCAGACCCAAGGCACTCGTACGAACGTTCCTGGCGTCTTTGCCGCTGGTGATGTTGCGGACCACGTTTACCGCCAAGCTATCACCGCTGCCGGTCAAGGTTGCGCCTCGGCGATTGACGCGGAGCGTTGGTTGGCGGATTCGGAATAATCTCCCTTTTTGCCTCGCTCCTCAATCCAGTCCGATTCGCCTGCGCTGAAAATCTGCGACCTCACCCAATTCTACTCTCCTGTGAGTGGAGGGGTGAGGCGATATATCGAGCAGAAGACGGCCTACCTGCGAAAATTTCGCCCCGACTGTGAGCATGTGGTCATCGTTCCAGGGGAGACGACGGGCTGCACCGGTGATTCTCAAGCGAGGATTTATACGATCGCCTCGCCGTTGCTTTCGCGCACCTCTCGCTACCGCGCCCTCACGAAGCTGCATCTCATCGAGGAGGTTTTGGAAAAGGAAATGCCTGACATCATCGAGTCGGGAGACCCCTATCAAGTCGCGTGGAAAGCCGTGGCCTCGGGTCGCGGGCTGGATATTCCCGTGGTCGGATTTTACCACTCCCATTTTCCGGAGGCCTACTTCCGCACGATCAGTAAATTCTTCGGACCGCTCGCAGTGGCGATCACCGATGAGATTTGCCGCAAGTATGTCGTTACTCTCTATAATCGATTTCAGCGCACGTTCGTTCCAAGTCCCGTTTTAGCCAATTTGCTTCGATCCTGGGGCGTGGAGCGAATTGATTCTGTGGACTTGGGGGTCGATGCCGATGTGTTTGTTCCTGATATCTCTGATGCCGGATCGACACGCGACAAGCTCTCCATTCCGCGTGATGTTAGGCTTCTTATTTA
>RFZT01000248.1 GCA_009920585.1 bacterium | reverse complement strand
GTGGTGGCGGCGACCAAAAGGAGGGCGATCAGGAAGGGGTTCATGGCGGAAAATTTACGCGGCGACTGGAGTTCCTACGCTGTGAAAGGTCGCATCCGCCGGCAGGATGACGCGGTCGCAGAAGTCGCCAAAGCCTTCGCCGGATTGGCGCTCGAGGGCGTAGCGTTTGATGATGGGGCGGAGCATTTCGACGGCGCCGTCGATCGTGGTGCTGGGTGAGAAAAGGCGGTTGAGCCGGGTGCCGTCGTAGCGCGCGCCAAGGTAGAGCGCGTATTTGTTCGGAGCTTTGCCGACGAAGCCGATCTCGCCGAGGTAGGGGCGAGCGCAGCCGTTCGGGCAACCCGTGATGCGGATGCTGATGGCGTCGTGGCGGAGGCCGTTCTCGTCGAGGACGGCTTCAAATTTTTCCAAAGTCTCGGGCAGGGCGCGTTCGCTCTCGGCGAGGGCAAGGCCGCAGGTGGGTAGCGCCACGCACGAGAGGGCGTTCAGACGCAGGCCGGAGCGGTCGTTTTCCTTGTCGAGGCCGTGCTTGGCGAGGATGGCCTCGATGTGGGGCTTTTGCTCGGCGGTGACGCCGCTGATGCTGAGATTTTGAGAAGGGGTGAGGCGGAAGTCGCCGGTGTGGATTTCGGCGATTTCGCGGAGGGCGGTTTTCATCGGCCAGCCCTCTTTAACGACGATGCGGCCGATCTCCGCGCTGCCTCTGAGAAGAACCACCTCCGCGCCCTCGGCCGTCACCCTTTGCCCCACCTGATCGCGAACGATGCCGTAGAGCGTGTAGTGGGGCGCCGGAGGGAAGGCCATCGCCGCAGCACAGGAGAAAAAAAACACCACCAAACAGCTCAGGGTCAAACAAGAGTGCGGTGGCGCGGAATAATGGGCGGATCCTCTCATGAGATACTAACCATTTGTATCGGGGCAGCCCAAAAAGGCAACCGCATTTTGACGAATCGGGCTCAATAAATTCCCGCGAATCTGTTGGCTTGCGAAAAAAAAGGCCTGAAATTTTAAAACTTAAAAACGAAGCGCCACTACAAGTTTTTAAAAAAATTTGTATCGAAACTACCGAAATAATCCACGTAACATGCACCTCACACCTTGTTGACCAAGACTGCGGTTTCACGCCTGCGACTTATCGCAATCCTCTTGGATTCCGAGACCGCGAAATGAGCAGCTATAACATTGTGTCTTTGAAATTAGACTTTGAACCACCAAAAGGGGGCTTGGCCGTTTCGGCCGTGTGGAAACTGGCCTGCTTGCTATCCCACATTCCGATTGGCACCAAAGAGCACGCCAAAACACACAGGCGCCTTCCCCCTTTTTGCGACTATTCTGCGAGGAGTTTTTCCACCTGCTCCGCCAAATTGGGTCTCGCGCTCGTTGAAACCAACATTCCTTTTTTATCTATGAGCCACATCGCTGGGATGGACTGAATGCTAAAGCGTGAGGAAATTTCGTTCTGCCAGCCTTTGCCATCGAAGAACTGCGGCCAAGTCATTCCCTTTTCTTTCGTAAAGCTCTCCAGCTTCGCCTTGTCTTGGTCCAGGGAGACACCAACGATCTCGAAGCCTTTGGAGTGCAGATTTTCGTAGGCCTTCACTAAGTTGGGCACTTCCTGCACGCAAGGCCCACACCATGTGGCCCAGAAGTCGATGAGCACAACCTTGCCACGCATTTTCGCCAGATCGACTTCCGTTCCATCCAACGCCGTGAACTTGAGATCGAGCGGTTGCGTTTTCAATTTTGCCATCACAGCGATCTTGGCGATTTGACCTTCGATCTGCGGGTTCATCGGGGCCTCGGGGTAGGTCTGCAAATGTTGCTCAGCCTTCTTTTGCCACTCGTCTTCGGGCATTTTTTTCACGCCAACCAGCACATTCATGCCACTGGCTTCGCCTTTGATGGCTTGCGGAGCGTCCGAAGAAGTCAGGATTTCATCCAATATCGCAGACATGTCGGAACTAGGCGGCAAGCCTGCAAAACCACGCGCATTTGCGGTCTTGGCCTCGAAGATTTTCGCCTGCCAGCGGCGTGCATCACTCGGGGCACTGGTCGAAAAATCCTTGAGTGACGAATCAAATGCTGTGAGCCCAGACTTCAAGTGGGCAACGGCCTCTTCTCGGGATTTCGGAGGATTGGCGGGGTTTTCGAGGCTCTTCATGGCATCCTCCACTTTTTTCCACGCCTCATCGGCGGTGGAATCGGCAAATGCCATGCTGGTGGTGAACGCTAAAGCGACGATCAGGCTGATTCGGTGGATAATGGGAAACATCAACCCTGACAAAACACTCACTTGCGACCCTTTGGCAAGCCTAGCCTTCGCTGAAAAATCTCGAATCCCGCCACCAGCAAGTGTAGTCCTTCCGCAAAATGAAATCCCATCGCAAGGAACTCTGGTTCGAAATTCCGCAGCGGCGCGCGTTTGTGAACATAACTGCAGATATCGAAGCCTGCCTGCACGAGAGCGGCATCCGAGAGGGACTCTGCCTCGTCAATGCGATGCACATTTCAGCCAGCGTCTTCATCAACGACGACGAATCTGGCCTGCACCGGGATTTTGAAAAATGGCTGGAAAAGCTCGCCCCCGAACATCCCCATGCCCAATACGCTCACAACGGCGCCGAGGACAACGCTGACGCCCACCTCAAGCGCACAATCATGGGCCGCGAGGTCGTAGTAGCTGTGACAGCTGGACAACTCGACTTTGGCCCTTGGGAGCAGATTTTCTACGGCGAATTCGACGGACTCCGTAAAAAACGCGTTCTCGTGAAGATCATCGGTGAGTGATCGAATGCCGATAGCGCCCCTCACTCGATCACCCCACCGCATCCCCCCCAATCTGGAAACTGGCAGGGATTTGAACGAAGCGGGGATTACTGCGCTGTGTTTATTGAAGAAAAGGGGGTATACCAAAAGCAGCTTGCTTTTGGATTTTAGGAGAGGGGCACAGTGCGTCCGCCTGTGTGCGTTGGCGTGCTCCTTGGTTACGATGGGAAGGGTGCGAGCAATTGGCCCAGTCTCAACACGGCCGAGACGGCCGCCCCCCCCTTCTTTTGCGCAGCAGTCTAATTTCAAAGTGCCAATGGTATTAGAAAAAAAATTAAGAGTCGGTTTTGCAGGGAGGCGCAAAAAGATTTCGGTGGCGAGGGAATCGAGCTTGGAAAAGGAGCGGGGCGAGAGCCTTTTTTCTGTGCTCATCAAACATAGATTAATCCAAAATGACATTGGGGTCCATTTCACGGGGGATGGAAGTCTAACGCTTGAAAGTCTTAAAGTCGGGAAAAGAAAAATCCTTGGTGAATAGCGTATGGAATTTTTGGATTTGCTGGACGATGAGAGATGGCATATTTTCTTAAGCAATGACACTGACCGTAGACATACCTGATGATCTGGCAGCCGACCTGGGCGCGGGATTCCAGAATCTCGGCCGTGCTGCTCTTGAGGCTTTGGCTGCAGAAGCGTATTCCAAAGAAGTGCTCTCGCTGGAGCAGATCAGAAGAATGCTGGGGTTGGGTTCGCTCTGGGAAGCGCAGGCGATCCTGAGCAGGCATGCCGTATGGCCCGACCAATCGGCAGAGGAGATCTTAGCCGATGCCCGCCGGTCTTTTGAATTCCGGCATGCCATCCCGTGATTGTTGTCAGTGATAACTCCGCGCTGTCCTGTCTGTCCGAGATCGGGGAGCTGGATTTGCTCCGCAGGCTTTATGGCAATGTGACCATTACGGAAACAATCCGTAGAGAAGCTCTTCATCCGAGTGCTCCTAAAGCTTTGAGGCTTCTGTTTCTGAAGATGCC
>RFZT01000247.1 GCA_009920585.1 bacterium | reverse complement strand
GAGAGGGTTATTGCGGCAACATTCAGAAGCACTGTCGCGGGCAAGCGGTCGAAGATCCGGCTCATCACGGGACGGTCGTCTTTGATGCTTCTCAGGCGACCCGTGAAAAGGTCGCGCATATTCAGCCAGTATTGCTCGTAGAGGGGGCGGTCGAGGTGGAACTTTTTGCGGAACATCTCCTTCACCTGCGGCGTGATCTTGGGATTCAGCTCCCCCCAAGGGTAAGGACTCCCAGGCGACATCGTGACCATGAAAAACGAAACGAGGCTAAAGAAAAACAGGAGCACCACGCTGATCAATAAACGGCGAATGAGGAAATTCAGCATACTATCTACATTCCTAAATCCAGCCCAACCATCCCACAAACGAGGCCCCGCCGACCACAAAGAGGGGATTTGTTTTTGTGGCAGTGCAAATCACAGTGCATACGCCGGTGAGAATGTAAGCCCGCCAATCATGATCTGCAGCATGGCTCATCACATATCCGCTGGCAAGAACGAGACCGACCGTCAGAGGAGCAAATCCCCGCTCAATGGCATGGCGAAGCGGGGAGTCTGCAGCGCGGTTCCACATACGGCTCACAAGAAAAACGAGAGCAGCCGCAGGCAAGATCATCGCCACTGTCGCCAGCAGCGCTCCGAGAAGCCCTGCCGCCTTGTAGCCGATAATCGTGACCAGCAGCACGCTCGGCCCTGGAGCAGCTTGGGATATGGCAAAGACATCCGCGAACTGCTTGTCGGTGAGCCAACCGTAGGCACCCACCGATTTGTGCTGCATCTCGGGAATGACCGTGTTTCCCCCGCCGATGGAAAGCAACGACAGCGAACTAAAAAGAAGCAGGATGTGAATGAGATTCAGCCCCTCGTCTTTCATGACCTCGCTCCCTTCGGCCAGGCCCACAAGAGCGCTGGCGGAGCCACGATGGCAAGCACCCCAAAGAGCGGCCAGTGCAGAACCCCGTTCATCACAAAGGTCGCCACCAAGAGCAACGCAGGAATGACTCCAGTGAGGCACTTGCGACCCGTTTTAATCGCCATGGAAAAAGTCAGTGCAACAGCTCCAGCAGCCGCACCCTTGAGGGTATTTTGCATCGCCGGAACGTCGTTGAATTTGAAGTAAGCCACACTCATCGCCAGCACGATTACCACAGGCATAAAGGTGAGGCCAAAACAAGCCGCGCAAGCACCAGCCATTCCACGGAATTTCGAACCAACAAAAACGGCCATATTGATCTGATTCGCCCCGGGAAGGATGCGACACATCGTGAGGGCGCTGAGAAATTCCTCATCGCTCATCCACTTTTTTTCGACCACAACAACCTCTCGTGACCAAGCGGAAAGACCCCCACCAAAGGACGCAAGGGCGATGTGATTGAACGTCCAAGCCAACTCGGCAAGGCTCGGCTCGGGAACGCTACTCGTGGTGGAGGTCGGGATCATGCGCGAAATCAGTCTCTTCGCTGTGAAGTGAAGGGTCCAACGGATCGGGGATTTCGTAGCGATGGGAGGACTCCCAATCTTCTTCAAACACCTTGTCAAGATGGGCGACTATGGCGCGGTCCTCGACCACCACGCCGAGTTCCCGGCGGAGATCGAAGGCGGAGCGGTCGATATTCATGGAACCTACCAAGGCCCGCTCCTTATCGACGATGATGAGCTTGGCATGAAGGCGAAGATTTTTTTGTTTATGCACCTTCGCTCCTGCTCGGCTAATCACACGCAGGGAGGAAAAGGTGTCGAGAATATCGCAATCGCTGATTCCATGTTTGCCTCCACAAAGGACTCTCACCTTCACCCCATTCGCCGCCGCACTTGCGATGCGGTCAAGCAGGGTGGCATCGACAAATTTCGGATGCTGGATGTGAAGCGTGTGCTTGGCGGAATCAATAAAATACGCCATTTCTTCACGTGAGCGTTTGTTGCTCCAGAGCAGGCCGGCATTCGCGGCGGGCGCCCAATCATCCTCGCGCCAATCGGCTTCAAAGCACTCTGTGATCTGCTGGATTTTCGCCGGATCGCGAGTCACGACCCCGTAATCCCTCGTGAGTGTAAAATACTTTTCACACAAATTGAATGTCGCCACGAGCGCGAGTTGGTCATCAACAACGAGGGACTTCTCATGGGTGACGTAAAATCTCGGGCTGGCCCACTTGACTTCGACATCATTTTTTTTGAGCCATTCCATGGTGTCATCATTGGCGCGACTGCCCCCAGAGCGCTTGGAATTCAACATCACTCGAACTCGCACACCGGACTTCCGCGCATCCCCGACGGCCTGAAGAATATCGGGATGGGTAAAAGTAAACTGCTTCAGTAAAAGCGTGCGCTTGGCTTGGCGGATTAGTTCGACTACAGGCGCCGGACCTTCATTGGGTTGCACGATGAGTTGCGAAGTGGTGTTCGACATAAAATGGAAAGCCTCAAACTGAATCGTTCTCGGATCTTTCGCAAGTCTGCGGAGTTTCTTTGAATCAATCTCAGCTGATTTTTCTCTGTGCTCTTTGATTCACTTCGTTCACTCCTTCGGAGTTGCCTTCGGCAATCTATCTCCCTTTGGTCGGTTGTTTCCTCTGTGGTCAATCCTCTTTAGCTATCTCTACCGTCGCGCCGATCGCCGGTAGCACGAGGCGGAGACCAGCTTTTTCAAACTCGGCCACCGCATCGGCCTTATTGATCGCGATCGGCGGGAATGTGTCGTAGTGGACTCCCACCACCACTTCGGCGCCGCAGAGTCGCGCCGCCTTCACCGCATCAGCAGTCCCCATCGTGAAATTATCTCCGATGGGAAGAACGGCAAAAGCGAGATCGAACTCCTCCGCAATCAGATTCATATCCAAGGTGAGCGCCGTATCCCCGGAATAGTAAAAACTCCCCTCGCTCGTCTCGACTACAAATCCCGCTGGGTTGCCGCCATAGGATCCATCCGGAAAGGAACTCGAGTGGATCGCACTCACCATCTTGATCCTCGCGCCGTGGGTCTTCACGGATCCGCCATGGTTCATGGGGTGCGCGGTGGTCACGCCTTGCTTACCGAGCCAGTCCGCGACCTCCCAACTCGCAAGAACCTTAGCCCCCGTGCGCGTGGCCAACTCGACCGCATCCGCAATGTGATCCATGTGTGCGTGAGAAATCAAAATCACATCGGCTTGGATTTTTTCGACCTCGATGTGGGCCGCCAGAGGATTGGGTCGAATGAAAGGATCAAATAAAAACCGCGTCCCAGCGGATTCGACCAGAAAGCAGGAATGTCCAAAGCAAGTGAGTTTCATAGCACCCCCAACCAAGCACATCCCGCAACCCCATGCCAAGCGCGGATCACTCCGCACGCTTCACACCCAAGGAAGGATTTCAGCAGAAGGGTTGCCCGAGAAGCCGCGTGGGCGCGGAGGTTTTGGAAAGGAACAAGGCGTTGCTATGAAAACATATTCCTCCGCGTTCTCCGCGCCTCCGCGTGAGTCCCCCACTGGACCGATATTGCACAAAACGAACCCACCGACTAATTTTTCATCATGAGCAGCGCCCAAATTCTTGAAGAACTGCCCAAGCTGACGGCCAGTGACCGCTCGCAAGTTTTCGCTCGGCTTGCAGAGATTCATGAAACCGACTTGCTCGACGCCGATGCGCCTTCGCCCTCCGAACGGCAGGCCCTCGACGAGGCCTTTGAGGAATTCGAGCGTAACCCGAGCCCCGGCGAGCCTTGGCGCGATGTCTTCCTTCATCTCCGCCAGTCCCGCCGATGAAGTGGATCGCCACCATCCGTCCCCGGGCCAAAGGCGTAAACTAGGGCCAGTGTGCACACTGGC
>RFZT01000246.1 GCA_009920585.1 bacterium | reverse complement strand
CCCATCGAATCTCGCCTACGGTCCCCGTGGAGCGGGTGGCGCTATCGGGCCAGATGAGACCCTTATTTTTGAGGTCGAGTTGCTGAAGATCCGCTAATCCGAACTCCCCAAAAAACTCAACAATTCTACCCGTCGCCATCAACGAGGTGAGGCGACGGGTTTTTTTGTTACTCCGCCAGCGCTCTATCGATATTCATGGCCACACGTAATCCGATGACCCCGCTGTAGCCGAAGCACACATTCTCCAAGTGGTGCTTCCAGCATCCCCCACGAGTTCGTCGGAAGGCACCCGACTCATTCAGATCCCAGCACCAGTCAAATAAATTCCCGCTCATATAGCATTGATGAGTGCAATTCTTACACCAAGCGCAGCCATGGAAGGGTCTCACTGGATTTTTTGCTCTATTCCGTAATTGGCACGGCATTTGCTGACTAAAAACCATGTTTCCACTTCTCGCCATCGCCGCTGCCAAAGTTGGCTCTAATCTTCTCAGCAATGCCGCGACCAACGTTACCGATAATACGAAGGGCACCTCGGAGGCAAATGCCAATGCAGCAAAGAAGGCCGCTTTTGCTCAAATGATGGCAAAAGTTACTTCCTCTCCCCAATTCAAAAACTCCGAATTCCTTCACGGACAAGGCATCGGAAATCGGAGCGATGCTGAGATGACACTCAATCAAATCTCACAAAAGATTCTCCAGTCCCCCGAGGTCTCTGCCATCACAGGCGGCCGATCGGAGGCGTTCGATTTAAAGTTTCTTCCTGACGGAAATGTGTCGGTCAAAACAGCGGACGGAGTGGAACACATCGTGAGTTTGGAGGGCAACCTCAAAGAAACCTCACAAAAAGCCCTCCAGATTATGGAGAGCGTCAAAGTGGCCTATCCACAGACTGCAGGAAGCGCGGACAAGGGCCCCAATGCCGGATACCTCCACATCGTTCCAGGCGGCAGGTCAACTCTTTGCCTGTAGGACGCGCGCAGATTTCCCCAATCAGGCCAAACGGCTCGAACATAGTCATCATTGGCCCCTGAGCGGAGTTTTATTTCTCCACCTCACTTCATTCCAACTTGAAAAGAGAGGGAAATGTTGCCTACCCATTCTGAGTCCGAAATCAGTGCCATCAGGTGCATGTCGCTCACGCTCCTTTGACTCTTGTGTCTGATACCATTGTCACTTTGAAATTAGACTTTGCAGCGCAAAATAAGGGGGGACGGCCGTCTCGGCCGTGTTGAGACTGGGCCACTTGCACGCACCCTGCCCATCGTGACCAAGGAGCACGCCAACGCACACAGGCGGGACGCACTGTGCCCCTCTCCTAAAATCCAAAAGCAAGCTGCTTTTGGTATGACTCGCTATTCTTGCACGTCAGGATTTCTGAATCTTGTCGCGCGTTCATGAGACTAGGGAACAAATCTTGCCGCCATTCGAATCGGCAATTTCTGCCGCATGAAAGATTCCGATTTAGGAATGATCTGCCACGGATATTGGTTGGATGGGGCACTTGAGAAGATGTCGGAAGATGGCACAGGGTATGCTAGGTAATCCAACATGGAAAGTGAAAAAAATGATGGACGTCGCGGCCCTCCGCCACGCGGCCATCGCGAGCAATATCGCCAACGTCTCAACCCCAGGCTACAAGCGGGTCGATTTAGGCAGATCCTTTGAGCAGGAGCTTATTAAAACGATAGATGGCCGCGATGCAGCCAAGATCTCTGCACTAGATCCCTCGGTCGAAGTCGATTCCCTCACGCCATCCACACGCGCCGATGGCAACAACGTCCAACTGGATTCGGAACTTCTCAAATTGACCACCAATACAACGAATTTTGATGCCCTCACCCAGTTTGCCAGCGGGTCCCTCAAGCAACTGCGAGTCGCCATCACTGGTCGCACGGCTTAATTTTTACCCCAACTAAAATATGAATATTCTAGGAGCTAGCAGCATCACCGGGAGCGCCCTCGACGCTGAAAAAATCCGTGTTGATATCACTTCCCAAAATATCGCCAATGCCAATACGACGAAAGGCATCGACGGCAAACCCTATCAACGCAAGCTTGTGGCCTTTGAATCCATGCTCGACGCCTCCAATCCAAACGGTCTCCAAGGCGTACGCGTTTCCGAAATCTCTGCCGACAAATCGCTGGGCGAACTGATCAACAACCCCCAACACCCGCATGCGGATGAAAATGGCAATGTACAAATGCCCAATGTGAACGTGGCCTTTGAAATGGTGGATATGATGACAGCCACTCGTTCGTACGAAGCCAATTTAGCAGTTGTCCGTAACGCACGCCAACTCGCTAACCAAGCCCTCGCTATCGGAAGATAACCAATTTGATTCTATAATATTATGATACCTATCTCCTCTATCCCTGCAAATAACTTCACTGGAACTGCCGCTCCATTGACCATGCGCAACTTTCAAGCCGACCTCGAGCGCACAGGCGGACTAAAAGAAGCCGGTCTAGCTTCGGGAGCCACCCAAACGTCCGGCACCGATCCCTTTGGCACGATGATGAAGAAATTTGTAAATGATGTGGATTCGAAGATGAAGGTCTCGGCGACCGAGAACAACAAGGTGATGACTGGCGAGTCCACCAATCTTCATCAGGCGGTGCTGGCGGGCCAAGAATCCAGCGTGGCTTTCAGCCTTATGGTCGAACTTCGCAACAAGCTTGTAGAGAGCTATCAGGAACTCATGCGCGCTCAGGTCTGAGTTTGCATGAGCTTATCTTAAGGTCATTGCCGTCCCATCCCACTGATGAAACAGTTTTTCCAGCAGATCACTAAAATATGGACTGAGCTAGGCACTCCGCAGCGGGTCATTGTATCCGCAGCGGCTTTAGCTGTTGTAGCCGGGATCGGGGCGCTATTGTACTGGGCACAGACTCCAGACATGAAGCTTCTGTACGGCAAGCTCGGAGAAAAAGAAGCGTCCGAAGTGGTGGCCGCACTCGAGGAAAAAAACATCAAGTTCGAACTCCGCGGCGGGGGAACCTCGATCTATGTCCCAGCGAGCGATGTGTATCGTGTTCGCATGGATCTCGCCGCCAAAGGCCTCCCCAACTCGGACGGGGTGGGATTTGAAATCTTTGACCGGAGCAACTTTGGTATCAGTGATTTCGTTCAACGCACCAATTACTCTCGCGCCCTCCAAGGAGAATTGAGCCGCACCGTGGCTCAAATGAAAGGCGTCAAGTCCGCACGCGTGATGGTCGTCATGCCTGAAAGCCGCTTGCTCGTGAAAACAACCGACTCACGCCCGACCGCATCTGTCTTTGTGGATACAGGCAGCGCAAAACTCGACACCCAAGCCGTCAACTCGATCCGCTCGCTTGTGGCCAGTTCGGTAGAAGGCCTCAAATTAGACGATGTGGCCGTGATTGATAATGCCGGCAACGTCCTCTCCGAAGACCTTAAATCGGATCCTCAGCTTGGATCCGCTTCCAGCCAAGTCAAATACCGCCAGCAAACGGAGGATTACCTTACAGCGAAGGTCGAAACAATGCTGGCGAAAGTCCTCGGCCCAGGAAATGCCGTCGTTCGGGTCTCGGCGACGATCAATACCGAAGCATCGACCACGACCGAAGAAAAGTTTGATCCCGAGGGTCAAGTTCCACGCCAAGAAGTGGCGACGGAAGATTCCACCACGACACTTGAAAAAGCAGCAGACAAAGCCGCAGGAGCCGGCACCGCAGCGAACGTTCCAGCACCAACTGGCGGACCAGAAGCCGATAAGGGCCCAACAAAATCCAGCAACGTCGTTCGCTCTTCAAAAACCCAGAGCTACGAGATCAATAAGACCCTCACT
>RFZT01000245.1 GCA_009920585.1 bacterium | reverse complement strand
GATTGGATCTCGGTGGTTCCGGACGAGGCGTCCTATCTTGAAGAAACGGGAGCCTTGGATGCTGGTGAGGCCTCCGCCATTACGCTCGCGTGGCAATTTCGGGATTCCAGCTTGCTGATTCTTGATGAAAAACGGGGTCGCAAGGTGGCGAGCGCACTGGGTTTGCAAATCACGGGAACGGCAGGTCTTTTGACGGATGCCGCTGCGGCAGGATTGGTTGATTTTGAAGATGTTTTTTTGCGTTTGTCGCAGACGGCATTCCGCTTGAGTTCGCAAGTGGTCGAGACTTTGCGCCAGAGTGTGAACAAACACCGCCCGCCTGCGGAGAGTTGATGGGAACCGGGTCTTGGACACGAAATCCGCTTCGTGACCAATCGCTTCTCGAATAAACTGCCGGTCGATATAGGGGGCAGTGAGATCTTTGCTTATGTTTATTTGATCAGTATGCGTTCGCTTTTAGCGATGCCGTCGTGAGGTACGGAGCGAAGCTTGGAGAGGAAATCCTCCACCTCGGTTTCATTTCACGAAGACTGGAAGTCATAGTGTCATAGCCAAGCGAAGTGGCTTTGGGATTCCTTCTGCGGAGGGAAATAGTAAGTTTTAAGAATCGGAGCGAAGCGAAGAAAGACTGCCGAAGGCAGCCCGAAGGGTGAAATTTAGTTTCATCAATTAAGTTTTTAAGTTTTAAGTCGCGGGCATCCACGGGCAGGGGCTGTCTTGGGTTAATGCATTGCCCCTCGCCGAAAATTCTGCGATCCCATCGCGCGATGAAATCCCTGTTGCTCCCCGCGCTTATGGTTGCGTTAGCGTTTGTTTCCAACGCCCATTCAGCCTTGGATTTTGAGGTGACTCCGGAGAGCCGGGCGAATTGGCTGAACGAGGATAAATTCGGCATGTTTATTCATTGGGGTCTCTATGCCGAGCCAGCTCGAGGCGAATGGGTCATGTGCACCGAGAAAATCCCTGTCGAAAAATACAAGTTGCTCGCGGCGAAATTTAATCCCATCAAATTTGATGCCAAGGAGTGGGTCCGCATCGTCAAGGACGCGGGGATGAAATACATCGTCATCACCAGCAAACATCACGATGGCTTTGCCCTCTTTGATTCACAAGCGAGTGACTACAACCTCGTGAAGGCGTCCCCATTTCAGCGTGATGCGATTCAAGAACTCAAGGACGCCTGTGACCTAGCCGGCATCAAGCTGGGCCTCTATTACTCACAGGCGAAGGACTGGTATCACAAGGGCGGCGAGCCATTGTATGACTGGAAAGAACAATGCACGCCCGAGGATCGCCAACACTATCTCGACACTATCGCTCTTCCACAGGTGAAGGAAATCGCCAGCAAATATCGACCCTCCCTCATTTGGTTTGACACTCCTCAAATGATGACCCCCGAAATCGCACGCAAGTTTTCCGACACGGTCCGATCGGTGAGCCCAGATACCTTGATCAATAGCCGGCTATTACGCTCGGGCGCTTCCATTGTGGGCCTGTCGCGCGAAGAGAGGGACGAACTGCGCGATGTTGGGATCGACTACCTCTCCTTCCGAGACCGCGAAATCCCCGAAGCCAGTCCATGGCCCTACTGGGAAACCTGTATGACTCTCAACGATAGCTGGGGATACACCGCCAATGACCACAGCTGGAAAACACCCCAGCGCGTTGTCCAGCAACTGCTCGAAGTCGTGAGCAAAGGTGGAACATTTTTGCTGAATGTGGGTCCTACCGCTGAAGGCGAGATTCCTTCACCTTCCATCGATACCCTCAAAAAAACCGGTGAGTGGTTGCAAGTGAATGGCGAAGCCGTTTATGGAGCTCAGCCCACCAAGTTCAAAACCACCGGCACGCCTTCCAAAGAGTTTTTAGCGAAGAAAGCGGAGATGGAAAAGAAAGCCGCCGAGACGGGAAGCGTGGGCGGGCATTTGAGGTTGGAACTCGATTACGCTTGGATCGCCACGGGCAAGGGAAAGAAAATCTTCATCACCCTCTTTGATTGGCCCGCAGAGGACTTTCAACTCGAGAACTTCGACTCCGAAATCAAAGAATGTTACCTTCTGTCGGACCCGCAAAGTAAACTGCAAGCAACGCTGGAAAATCAAAAACTCAGCGTGAAGTTTCCCTCCCGCCCCGCCGGCGATATGCCAAGCGTCCTCTGCTTGAAACTCACCGACTGCCCGTGAGGTGCCCCCCTTACTGCTCACAAAATGACGTGAAATTTCCCTAGTGAACTACTCCAACGGAATGCATAGCCGCATTATTTTAAAATCATCTTTCGATACTGACATTATCTCTTCAAGATAACCCGACGACTAACTTTTTGCAGTTGCATTTACGTGAAACTGTAGCCATGAGCGACCAATAAGCGAGAGTACCGCTTGAGCGTCATCCCAAAAGCGTTTCCTGCCGCACTGGAAGTGCCTCCAGTTTGGCTCCCAACTCTTGCTTGAATTTATCCCGCTGCCTCGGCATCATTTTCGGAGTGTTTGGCCCGCGGCACCCGCAGCACCCCTCTTAATTTTTTTAACCACGACCAGACTGTCACTTACGGACGTTTAATACCACGCTCTCTCTTGAGCCAAATGCGGGCCGCTTCTGCAGTGGCCCATCGACCGCTTTCCACTCCGGCTTTGAGCTCATTGACCACTGCCTCAGGAACGCCTCTCAATGGATGGGAACATCCCATTCCTTCCATTCTAAGCGGAAAGGACTTCTCCCTGCGGGGTGATGATCCACTGTCGAGACCTACCACAATCCCGCCTCAGATCACCTCAAATTGGGCGATTTGGCGGAAGAGTTGGTAGCGGGATTCGATTTGGTCGGCGTCCACGGTTTTGAGGCGCTCGAGGCTGAAGGCTTCGACGTTGTAACTAGCGAGCACGCTGCCATAGACGACGGCTTTTTTCAGCAGATCGAAGGTGACTTCGCCGGAAGCAGCGTTCGCCGCCAGATAACCAGCCAGTCCCCCAGCAAAGCTATCGCCAGCGCCGGTCGGATCGTGGATGTCCTCGAGAGGATACGCGGGACAGCTGAAAAATTCGGCCTCGGGACCGAAGAGCAAGCAACCATGCTCACCTTTTTTGATGGCCACATACCGAGGGCCCATTGCGCGAATGGCTTTACCGGCTTTAATGAGACTCGTCTCACCTGTGAATTGACGGGCTTCACCATCGTTGAGGATGAGCATGTCCACGCGGGCGACGAGCTTGGTGAGCGACTCTTTGGCGATGTTGATCCAGAGATCCATCGTATCCGCGATCACAAATCGCGGCTGGGTGACTTGGTTCAGAACATGGTGTTGAAGATCGGGAGCGATGTTCGCCAGAAGAACAAAGGCGGTATCGTGGTATTCTTTCGGTAGTGTGGGAGTGAAATGCTCGAAGACATTGAGCGCGATGGACAGCGTCTCGCGGGTATTCATGTCCCACATGTATTCGCCGGACCAACGGAAGGTCTCACCGGGAACGATCTGGAGCCCCTTCAAATCGATTCCACGATTGCAAAAGAGGTCGATGTGCTCTTTCGGGAAATCCTCACCCACAATGCCGACCAGATTCACTGGTGCGAAATTCGCAGCGGAAACCGCACCGTAGGAAGCGGAGCCACCCAGCAAGTTTTTGTGCTCGGCGAGCTGTGTTTTGATGTCATCCAACCCAATGGAACCAACGATAAGAACGGACATAGGCGAGAGACCATGCGTTTTGCAGGTCAGGCATTCCAGCAAAAAATGCCCGCCGGGGTGCTTCTCAAGTTAAAGGTCTTATACCAAAAGCCGCTTGCTTTTGGATTTTAGTAGAGGGGCACAGCGCGTCTCGCCTGTGTGCTG
>RFZT01000244.1 GCA_009920585.1 bacterium | reverse complement strand
GGGTCCCAGTTGTTGCAGGCGCCGCCATTCGACCAATCGACGGTCTGGGCGTAGTAGAAACCCAGCTTGATGCCGTGTTTTTTGCAGGCTTCGGCGAGGGGTTTGAGGAGATCTTTTTTGTAGGCGGTGGACTCGACATTCCAGTCATTCGCCTTGCTTGGCCAGAGCGCAAAGCCGTCCACATGCTTGGCGGTGATGACGATGTATTTCATCCCGGCCTTTTTGGCCATGAGCACCCAATCTTCGGGGTTGTATTTCGTGGGGTTGAACTCCTTGGCGAGTTCCTTGTATTTGGCGACAGGGATTTCTCCCCTACCCATGATCTGCTCGCCGAGGCTTGGGATTTCCTTGCCGTCGTAAATCCCGCCCAAGCGCGCATAGACGCCCCAGTGGATGAACATGCCGAAGCGGGCGTCGCGCCACCATGCCATTCGAGCATCGCGTTGTTCCTTGGACTCGCGCGGGAGGCCATCGGGCACGGGGGTGGCCGACGGAGACTCAGCGGGTTTGTCTTGTTTTAAATAGGCGGGCGTCTCGGTGATGGGCGAGACTGTCGGAGCGATCGAGGGTTCAGCTGCGTGGGCATAGCCGACGGCAAGGGTTCCGATGGCGAGAGCTAGGATGACTTTTTTCATAGTGGTTGTTTTTGAGGCTAAATTCCAAATGAGCTAGGGAACTGAAGGCGTGCAGGACGCGTGTCTGGGAAAAGGCGGGATCGCACTTTATCCTTCAGTTTTATATCCTCTATGGCTTGCCAAGTCTATGTCCGAACGCTCTTTTTTTGTATCCTTTTTAAATACCCCAACGAGATTCCTGCGCACTTAAGGAGTCCAAATTGCCGTTTATACCATTGTCACTTTGAAATTGGACTTTGCAGCGCAAAAGAAGGGTACACGACCGTCTCGGCCGTGTTGAGACTGGGCTACTTACTCGCACACCCTCCCCATCGGAGCAAAGGAGCACACCAACGCACACAGGCGGTGCCTCCGGCTCGTAGAGCCTACGGATCGGAGAGACGCACTGTGCCCCTCTCCTAAAATCCAAAAGCATGCTGCTTTTGGGATTATATGTCTTTCTTAACGATAGCGACACATTCTCTCAAAACCAGCAATGGCTACAAAAGCCATGGCTCTCCCCCCCCACGAAATTCCATAGCGAGGAATTTCGGTCGATGTTGTTTTCTCTTGATGGATGCTTCCAGAGCCAGAGAGCAAACGAAGGCTACTCGGCGAGGAGTTCGGTCCAGATTTTTTTGATGTCGTTGCCGAGGACAACCGTGTCCTGCCAAATGTTCGGGAAGCAGCTCAAGTTGTAACCGATTGTGGTGCCTTGCTCGGGCATGACCCAGAGTTCGTTGTTGGGGCGGGGGCCCGCAAGCCAGTGTTTGAGGGCCTGGCGGATGAACGGGCGGCAGTCCACATATTCGGGCGAGAAGTTGCCTTTGCCGTCAGTGATCGGAATCATGCAATGATGGCCATTGAAGGGGCGCATATGCCAGAGGGTGGCCTGCTGGAAGACCGGGATGTTGGTCTCGTCAAAGAGGCGTGAGATGTAGTTCTCTGGAACAAGGTGCTTGAGGATGGCCGGGTGCGAGAAGTCATAGTTCATGCGGGGCGCCTGGCCCGTGGCCTTGATGACGCCCTCCACGATCGCGGCGGCTTTTTCCGGGGTCTCGGTGCAAGTGTCGCGGTGGACTTCGAGATGGACTAGTGCGTTCTGTTTTTTCGCCTCCGCCATCAAGGCGATCGTCAAGGCGACCGCCTCCTCGGTTGGAGTGTCATGGTCGGCGAGTTGGCAATTGATCGGGCCGTTGTCGATGGCCATGATGGCGGCGATCTTGGGGGCAAATTGCTCGACCCGACCGGCGTCGAATGCCCCGCCGAACCGCAACCCATATTCCTTGATCAATTCCTTGATCTTCGGGAAATCGGGAGTCCCGCAATAACCTTGGAAGCCGGCGTCACGTACCATCGATAAATGGGTACGCAGGCCTTGCTCGGTGGTGGGATCGCCTTCGTGGAGGAGCGACCAATAGTTGATGTGGATTTTCAGCGTTGGTGCGGTGGGCATATCGATGTTTTCGTTTTTAGAGTGCAACTTGGGCGATGTGAGCGAGTGGCACGTGGAATTGGGCAAGCATTTTTGCGCAGACCTTGATCATCATCGGCGATCGACAGAGGCAGAACTTTGACCCACGGCGATACGCGAATGATTTACCAAGGCGCTGGCGACGAAATGGCGGTATGGAAGTTCGGGTGGGGTTTCTTTTTTTATTTTTTGCCTCGGTTCGGAAAAGTGAGTTCCGCAATGCCGGATTTGTCGAGGTCGCCGAAACCTTCGGTAACCATGCGGTCGAATTGCTTCTTGGTTGCCTCGGCGAGAGGAAGGTTGAGGCCCTTTTGATGGGCCAGAGAGAGCGCGATGCCGCTGTCCTTCGCCGCGTGGGCGCCGGAGAAGAAGCAGGAGTGGTCGCGATTCTGCATGTCCTCGCCATCGGTTTTGAGGACGCGGGAGTCGGCACCGGTCTGCGAAAAAACTTCGCGCAGCATGGTGAGATCCAGTCCGAGAGAGGCTCCGAGTCCCAGGCCTTCGGCGAGTCCAGCGGTGTTGATATTCATCACCATGTTGACGAGGGCCTTCACTTGCGCGGCTTTGCCCGAGGCTCCGATATGGCGCAGGGAAACGCTGAGGTCTTTGAGGATCGGTTCGGCGCGCTGGAAAGCGGCATCCGTGCCTCCGGTCATGAGATACAGGGTGCCTTCGCGGGCTTGGGTGATGCTTGACGCCATGCAGGCTTCGAGCGATTCGGCACCGGCCTTGTGTGCGAGGACCTCGACATCGAGGTGAACTTGCGGCGAGACGGTAGCGCAGTTGATGAAAAGTTTGCCTTTGGCTCCAAGAAGGAGGCTGTCGCCTTGTTCGGCAAAGATGGCTCGCATGGCCTTGTCATCGGTCACGACAGTCACAATCACGCTGGCGAGTTCATTCACGCGGGCGAGTGTTTTGGCAACCTCGGCTCCGATTTCGGCGCCCAACTCCACAGCGAGAGGAGCGTGATTGTCGAAGACAGCGGTGACATTGTATCCTTGATCTTTGAGACGGCGGGCCATGTTAGCGCCCATACGACCGACTCCAACGAATGCGATGGTTTCTTTCATAAATTTTTAATCTTAAGAGGATTTTTAGACAGAATTAACAGAATTGAAAAAATAATTTGAATGGTTCTGGAAAAAGACTATTTCAGAGTTCATTAAATTGCCTGCAAAAGCATTCCGTTCATTTTGTTAATTATGTCAAAAACTTGGTCTGTTGCTTTTACGCAGCAAAAAAGGGATTGGCGGATTTTTGTTCGCCGACGGTAGTGAGCGGACCGTGGCCGGAGCAAACGATCGTGGCATCGGGAAGAGTCAGAATTTGTTCACGGTTGTTGCGCAGCGCATCGGCGTAGGAAACCATGCCTCCGCCCATGGAACCCGCAAACATGGAGTCTCCGACGATGGCGACAGGTTTTGCGAGGCCTTGGATGAAATAAGTCACGCCTCCCGCCGCGTGTCCGCTCGTCAAGCGGGTTTCAACAGTCAGGCTGCCGATTTGAAAAGCACGGCCTGCGGAAAACGACTCCGCTCCAGCAATCGGTTCCTTTTCGCAAACCCAAGCATGTGCGCCGGTCTTCTCGATCAAGCGATCCAAGTCAAAAACATGGTCGGTGTGAATGTGGGTAATGAAAATTTGTTTCACCTTGAGCCCGTGACTCGACGCAAAATCCAGCATCGGCTGGCCATCGGCTCCGGTGTCGAAAAATGCGGCCTCTTTCGTCGAGGGATCCCAT
>RFZT01000243.1 GCA_009920585.1 bacterium | reverse complement strand
GGCGGTGAGGGGATTGGTGAAAACCGGCACGGAACTATTAGCGCAAAAAACTCGGAGACCCTTCGTGTGGTCGCCATGCTCGTGCGTCAGAATCACGCCCGCTAGGGAGTTGGCCTCGACGCCATGAGTATTTAAGTGCCCATTAATCCGCTTGGCCGTCAATCCGATATCAATCAAAACGGAGGTTTCTGTGGTTTGAAGCAAAACGACATTTCCCGAACTACCGCTGGCAAGAATGGTGACGCGCATGAGGTGGAATTCAGGAAATAAAGTGCCAATCGAACATTTGAAACCGCGATTTTACAGGATTTAAGGATTCGGAAAATGGTATTTTTCATACGAAGCCCTCGTGGCCTCAAAAATCCATGACACCGTATCAGGTCCGTTAATGTGCCACTTTCGATGAAAGCTTCGTATTGTAAAATGCACATGATTGTGAAAATATTCTCGCCCATGTTTTATTGGCTCGGTCGTCAGACACTGCAGATTATTTTCGGGATAGGCGACTTTTCGCTTTTTACCGGAAAGTCTTTTTGCGCACTGACCAAGTCCAAAAAACTGATGCGGAGGATCGTTTCCGCCGTTCACGAGCAGGGCACGGTTTGCCTGCCGGTGATCCTGATCGTAGGTGTTTTTACCGGCTTGGTGTTGGGATTACAGGGATATCACGTCTTGAGTCGATTTGGATCGCAGGGTCTATTGGGAACATTGGTTTCACTGAGTCTGGTGCGCGAGATGGGCCCAGTGCTGGCGGCCCTTATGCTTATCGGGCAGGCGGGATCCGCGCTGGCCGCTGAACTCGGCATCCAACGCAACACCGAGCAAATCGTGGCCTTGGAGACCATGGGGGTAAATAGCCACGGCTATCTGGTGGTGCCTCGACTTATTTCCTCACTGCTTGTTTTTCCGCTTCAGACTGCTGTTTTTGTGGTTGTTGGTTTTTGGGGGGGCAGCCTATCTGGGTCCTTACTTCTCGGGGTGGATTCGGGTGTTTATTGGTCTGCGGTGCAGAGGGCCGTCGAAGCCCAAGATATGAGGGAGTGTTTCATTAAGGCGGCGGCCTTTGGTGTCTTGTCGATCAGTACCTGTGCCTACCAGGGATTCCATGCTGACAGGAATGCCTCAGTGATGGGAGCAAGGGCTGTGAGCGCCTCTACTACTCGCGCTGTCGTGTTTTCCAGTATTCTGGTCTTGGTGGCCGATTACATCATCAGTTCATTTTTTGTCTGAGTATGGGAACACCGAACCAAAATTTTGCACTCCATGTCGAAGACCTTCATAAAGCCTTCAACGGGAAACCTGTTTTGAAAGGGGTGAAACTGGGGGTTCCACAAGGCAGCATCTTTACCGTGCTCGGACCCAGTGGAGCCGGGAAATCCGTCTTCCTCAAGTGTCTGGCAAACATCGTTCAACCGGATTCAGGGCAAATTTGTTTCGATGGTCTTGAACTCACCTCCCGAGACCAAACTGCGCAAGAGGAGTTCCGAAGACGTTGCAGTTTTCTTTTTCAGAGCAACGCCCTCTTTGATTCGTTGACGGCATTGGAGAATGTCGCCCTTCCGCTGGAACAGACTACAGACCTCACCAGTAAAGAAATCCGGCGCCGCAGTCTTGAGGCTTTGAGGCAACTGGAATTGCAGGAATACGCCGCTCACTATCCGGCCCAGCTTTCAGGCGGAATGCAAAAGCGCCTAGCCCTCGCCCGAGCAATCGTGACCCATCCGGAGCTCGTTTTATTTGATGAACCGACGGCTGGTCTCGATCCCCTGCGCCGCAATGCCGTTTTTGCCATGATTGCAAAATACCAACGCCAATTTGGCTTCACTGCCCTCATCGTGACGCACGACGTACCTGAAGCACTTGTGGCCAGCGACCGGGTTGCACTTTTAAATCAGGGGCGGATATGTTTTGAAGGTACGCCTGCCGAGTTTTCTGATTCCACTCACTCTGTTGTATCCGATTTTAGAGATAGCGCTGCCGCACTTCAGAGATCTTTGGCCGAAATCCGGCAGGGTATAATTGTTGCTTAGATTTTTTATGAAAAATACCAAACTTGAACTTTCGGTTGGCATCTTTGTGATGCTAGGAATCGCCGCTCTCGCCTACTTGACGATTCAGGTTGGAACCGGGTCGATGCTGAATGGTGACACCTATCTTATCGAGTCACGCTTTGCCAACGCGGGTGGCCTCCACTCAGGTAGTACAGTGCTCTTGGCTGGTGTCACGGTAGGACGGGTCGAAGGGATCCGAATGGAACCCTCGGATTATAGCGCAATCGTTACACTTCGCGTCTTATCGACTCTTAGGCTTCCGACGGATTCCATGGCCTCCATCAAAACCACGGGTCTCATCGGAGATAAATTCATTTCGCTTTCCCCGGGGGCGGATGACACCTACTTAGGGCCGGGCTCAAGGATCACTATGACGGAGTCGGCAGTCGATCTGGAGTCATTGATTGGTAAAATGGCCTTCGGTTCCGTCGATAAAGAAAAACCCCAACAAGAAACCAAATAAGCTGTGAAAATGCGTTCTCTTTTTCTCCTTCTCACCTCCCTTGTTCTTATTCATGGACGAGTATCTGCATCCACCATCGAAGCGGAAAAGCACCTGAAAAAAGCCGTCAGCGAGGTGGCTCAAATTGCCGACCGTTCTGCAAACAGCAGTGCATTGGCAGTGAGCGTGCGCCCGGTTTTAGTTAATATCATCAGCTTCGATCTCATGACTCGCCGAGCTGTCGGACCGGGATGGCGTGAATTCACCGATGCCCAACAAAAAGAAGCTACCGATCTTTTTACCACACTAATCATTCGCAATTACTCGAGTAAATTCTCGCCGGGTGAATTCCCCGAAATCACCTACAAGACCCCGATGTGTCCTGTTCCCGGTCGTGTCGAGATACCGACGAGTATTTTGTACAAAGGAAGCCATTACGAAGTCATCTACCGTCAGGAGGAATCCGTTGCGTGGCGCATCACGGATGTCGTGATCGAGGGGGTAAGCATGATCGCCACCTACCGAACGCAATTTGATGCCCAGTTCAAACAAGGCGGCGCGGTAGCCGTCATCAGTTCGCTTAAAAAGTCGGTCGCTTCATCGCAATAACGATCATTCCCTCCTATGTGCAAAACTTTGGCAACCCTGTTCGTGTTCATACTGTCTATCTCAGCTCTTCAAGCCGCTGCTGCTAGCGGGGTCAGTCCCTTGGGGTCAGATATCGTCGTTATAACAAAAGAGGGCGTTAAATCCGTTTCTCTTGAAGGAGGACGGTTGCCTAAAAACTCTACCGAGACCTATTTTCTCAAAAGCGCGGTTGAAGTTAAAGGGCGACCATTAGCTAAGCCAACGCCGAGTCCAAAGCCAACGCCGAGTCCAAAGCCAGTTTCTTCCCCGCTTGCCCAGACCTCCTCCAAACCTGTGCGGGCTCAAAAGGGCGCCACCCAAAAGAGCAAGCCTGAATCATCTCCAGTGCTGTCAACTCGAAAGGTGAAAGCCATCGTTCAAAAGGAGGTGAAAAAGCGTCAGGATGCA
Organism: bacterium; assembly: GCA_009920585.1. Classification (GTDB taxonomy): domain Bacteria; phylum Verrucomicrobiota; class Verrucomicrobiia; order Chthoniobacterales; family Terrimicrobiaceae; genus UBA967. The sequence goes on along the minus strand of RFZT01000243.1, from coordinate 311 downwards.
TCCCCGCAAGTGGCTTCTGCCCCAATCGTGCCCCAATCTAAGACTCCGGGGCCTAAAAAAACCTCCTTTAAGGAAACTCCGAATATCACGATCACAAAAAAGTCGCCCGTAGGCGCTGATTCGAATGAAGACCTCGATGAGTACAGTAAAGACAAAGCTATTCCCGATGCAGTGGAGCCCCTGAATCGTGGTTTCTTTTGGTTTAACCACCAGCTCTATACCTTTGTTTTCCGTCCGGTTTCGAAAGTCTATGGCGTCATACCCAAGCAGGCTCGGGCGGCTATTTTCAATGTGTATGACAATGTCGAATT
>RFZT01000242.1 GCA_009920585.1 bacterium | reverse complement strand
AGCTGTCGTCGAAATAGACCTCGCCGCCAATGGTCGGGATGCCGATGCAATTCCCGTAGTGGGCGATGCCGCTCACCACACCCGCAAAGAGACGGCGGTTCGTGGCGGATTGTTTTGAGTCTCCACGGATGTCGCCGAAGCGAAGGGAATTCATCGAGAACACGGGCCTAGCACCCATGGTGAAGATGTCGCGGATGATGCCGCCTACGCCTGTCGCTGCGCCTTGGAATGGCTCGATGGCGCTCGGGTGGTTGTGGCTCTCCATCTTGAAAGCGATCGCCCATCCGTCGCCGATATCGATGACGCCGGCATTTTCCTCGCCCGCCTTCACGAGCACACTTGGGCCGGTGACGGGAAATTTTTTCAGCTCGAGCTTCGAGTTTTTGTAGGAGCAATGCTCACTCCACATGACGGAGAAAACGCCGAGTTCGGTGAGGTTGGGTTCGCGTCCGAGAATGCCTTGGATGCGTTCGTATTCGTCGGGCGTAATGCCGTGTTTGGAGATGATTTCGGGTGTGATGGCGGACATAGTTGAAAGAGATTATTTAACCACGGAGGACACGGAGCGCACGGAGGAGAAGAAGAGTTTTTTTAAATGGAAAGGCGTTTGATGCCGTTTTTGAGAAGTTGGACATTGAAATTGATAAGGAGCGCCGTTCGGAGTCCAGTGAGTTTGAGGTAAGTCAAGACTTGGGCTGTGTGGACAGGTATGAGTTGATCGACGGATTTGAGTTCAATGAGGACTTTGTTATCGATGATCAGGTCGGCTCGGAAGCCGCTCTCGAGATTTAGGCCTTTGTAAGTGAGCGGGATTTCTTTTTGAGCGGTGACCTGAAGCCCCAGTCGGGTTATTTCCAGGGCGAGGCATTTCTCGTAAACTGACTCAAGAAGACCCGGGCCGAGTTCACGGTGCACAGTGATAGCTCCGCCGATGATGGCGTTCGTGAGTGAGTTGTTTTCAAACTCCTCCGTGCTCTTTGACACGGTCGCTCCCACTTCCTCGCCCTTCGGGCCAACCTGCGGTTGATCCATCTCCCACCTGCCCCGGTGCTCGATTGTGTCCTTTGACTCGCTTCGCTCGCCCCAGAGGGGCTGCCTGCGGCAGTCTGTCTCCCTTCGGTCGGCTGTGGTTAACATTTCAACAAACTATCAAAGATCACTAGTCCGTCGGTGCTGCCGAGGGCGGGGTCGCAGGCCCGCTCGGGGTGGGGCATGAGGCCGAAGACGTTTCGGGTTTCGTTGCAGATGCCGGCGATGTTTTCGCGGGAGCCGTTCGGGTTTGAGGCTTCGGTGGTCTGGCCTTCGTTGTCGCAGTAGCGGACGAGGATTTGGTCGTTGGCGTTGAGGGCGGCGAGGGTGGCGTCGTCAGCGAAGTAGCAACCTTCGCCGTGGGCGATGGGGATGTTGAGGACTTGGCCTTTGGTCGCAGCGCGAGTGAATCGCGAATTGGTGGATTCCACACGGAGGTGTTGGTGTTTGCAGACGAAGTGGAGGCCTTTGTTGCGAACGAGCGCGCCGGGGAGGAGTCCGCTCTCACAGAGGATCTGAAAACCATTGCAGATGCCGATGACGGTGCCGCCGGATGCGGCAAAGCTTTTCACCGCTTGCATGATCGGGGAGAAGCTGGCGATGGCTCCGCAGCGGAGGTAGTCACCATAAGAAAAGCCGCCGGGAACGACGACGGCGTCGAAGCCCGCGAGCGAAGTATCCTTGTGCCAGACAAAGTCGGCTGTGGCGCCGGGGAGGGCGTTGAGTGCGAGAACGCAGTCCTGGTCGCAGTTCGAGCCAGGAAAGCGGATGACGGCGAATTTCATTATTTGGTGATCGAGTAGTCCTCGATGACGGGGTTGGAAAGGAGTTCGCGGGCGGCGCGGTGGATTTCCGATTCCTCGGTGTTGTCGGGAAGTTCGATTTCTACGACCTTGCCGATGCGCACGCGGCCTACTCCGGCGAGGCCCAGATGCTTGAGGGCTTCGGCAGCAGCGGCCCCTTGCGGATCGAGGACGGATGGTTTTGGCATGACGTTAACGAGGATTTTCATGGTGCGAAGGGTTTCGTTTCCGATGGATTCGAACAAGCGGATTTTTTGGATTTCAAGCGAGTGATGAGGGTGAATGTAGTCCAAACAGTTGATAGGAAGAGGCAAAGGATAGAAAAAATCTCCCCGTATCGCGTGTAGAAAGTGGGCTGCGGATGGGTGGGAACGGGGATTTTACCGAAAAGGACGCCCTGCATAAATGTGCTGCCATCGTCATCGCGAAGATTTTCGCGCACCACGCCGTGGCGGTCGATCGCGCAGGTGACCCCGGTATTTGCAGCGCGAACCATGGGAAGCTTGGTCTCCGCGCATCGGAAAATGGCATTTTGCAAGTGTTGGGAGGATCCGGCGCTTTTGAGGAACCAGCCATCATTAGTCACCACGACAAAAAGCTGGGCGCCCATGAGAGCGAAGTGGCGGGCGAGATCGCCAAGGGTGTCCTCAAAACACACGAGCGGACCGAGTTTCACTGGCTTGGCTTGCATATTGAGGATTTTGTATTCGGTGCCGGGATCAAAATCCGACGGCACCAGGTCGCCCACGATCTTGGAGAGGAGAGGAAATTCTTCGCGCAGGGGGACGTATTCGCCAAATGGGACGAGGTGGATTTTGTGATAGAGTTGGGCTTCGGATCCATGTCCGGTGAGGAGGGCAATGGAATTAAAGTCTCCCTCCTTGCCCCAATGCACGGTGCCGAGAAGGAGGTCGCCTTTGTGCTCTTGGGCGAGACCGCGAACCATATCCCATGTCATTTGATGACCGAGCAGAGGATTCGGCGTCGAGGATTCCGGCCAGAGGATGAGATCTGGCTGCATGGCGATCGCGGAGAGAGTTTGGTTTTTATAAATCTCGAGCACATCGAATTCGCGGTCGGGATTATTCCTGTTCTCTTGGGAGATGTTCGCCTGTATAGCGGCAAAAGTCATTTCCGTGCTCTCCGGCGCGGGTTGGAATATTTCGCGCAGTCCGTAGATCCAAGCTAGGGCGACGAGGGCGAGAGTAATCGCAAAATCGTAGTGGGGACGGCGTGCGCCGCGTCCGATCTCCATCGCCAACCGCTTGATCGTGGCGGTGAGCATCAGATTCGTCATCGCCACCAAAAAGGAAATCCCGCCGACGCCGGTGATGTCAGCGATCTGAATGAGCGGGATATTTTTGTGTTGGGCAATGCCGAGTCCGTTCCAACCGAAAGCGGGGAAGATGATCCCGCGAAGCCATTCCATCGCGACCCATGCCGCCGCTCCGAGGATGCAGACCCGCAGATTATGGAGTGAGCCGAGCCAAGCTTCGTTTTCCTTTCCGCTGGGAGATTCGACCAAAGTGCTGACGATAACGGCCCAGCCGGATAGATAGAGGGCAAAGTAAAGCACGAGGAGAATCGTTCCCGGCCAAGTGAGCGTGGTGAGCCAAGAGGCGGAAATCGCAAAAAACACTAGACCGCACACATAGCCCAGCCCTGCGACGCGGCGCCAGTTTGAGCGATCAGCGGGCCGTGTAAACCAAATCGCCCAAATCAACGGCACGAGAGCAACCCAGCAAAGATCTCCCCATCCCCAAGGCGGAAAGCACAAGCCGAGCAGCACGCCGCTCAGAACCGACAAAAGCCATGGTAATATGCGAGACATGTGGGAGGGATTAAAATCAACCCCGCGAGGCATGACACGCACATTCTGAAATAGAAACCCAGTATCCCAAGCTTGGGTGTGGATGGACTTTTCATTTGCAGGCACCCAATTGATGGGGCATAATTCTGAGTTACAAGTAATGGCCTATTTAAGAATCCTCCTCATTCTAGCCGTTTT
>RFZT01000241.1 GCA_009920585.1 bacterium | reverse complement strand
ATGGCCTATTTCAACAGCATCAATGAGGTCGGGGTCGAGAACCACGATGCCAACCGCGGCCGTGCGTATCCTCCGTTTGTGCAGGTTCCGACGGAGCGACAGAAGCAGGCCATGGAGGCATCTAACAAAACCTTCGCGGCCCTCCAGCCCGTGCGCGAGGATAAAACCCCCGAAGCGATCAAAGTTCCTGATGAAAGCAAGGGGCTTGATTGGAATGGTCTCGATGTCAGCGGAGCTTCCTGTGCCATGAGGAAGATTGAATCCATAACCCCAATCGGCTTGGGCGGCTCAGCGGCCTCGGCCTCGAATTTTGACATCCCGGAAAACAGCAACCGCGTCTTGAAAGAGGGCCCGCTCGCGCACCTGAACTTCCCCATCACTCCCGGCGAAACCGTCACATTGGAGTTCGGTTTGCCAGAAAAGCCTCTCAATACGATCCGCGTCGATTCCGTGAATCCGTTTGGTTTCCTTTGGAACCGCCAACCCGACGACACCGACCATGTTTACGGCATGGATTTAACGACTGTCCGCAAAGCCCTGCCCGACATCGAACTTGAGATTGAGGAGGGAGGGAAACGCCGCTCGCTGCCCATCGCTGCCGCTCGCTCGACCTTCGACCGCCTTAGTCCCGAACTCGCTGCCGCGCAGGCCGCCGATCCCGCCCAAGCTTGGAAACTCGGAGTCCCAGGCATCGACAGCACCGCCCTCCTGCAACTGGCCGCTCCTTTCACCCCGGGCAAGGACGCCAAGCTGATCGTCAAACTCAAATTCAGCGGAACGGAAGTTCCCTATCCAGAATCATTGACCAACAGCCTCGCCCTGTCCGTGGCCAACAACCCACACGGTCTCGACGACTGGTTAGCTTTGTTCAAAAATAAAGACCGCAAATATTGGATGAATGACATCTCCCTTGCCGCCAAGGCCCACGCCGCCGGCAAGTCCCCGGTGACAGGTCTCGATGTGGCCCGCGCCCACTACCTCAAGAACCATGTTGACCAATTCGCCACCCGCGTGATGGTCATGGAAGAGCGCAAAGATCCCGTGCAAACCTATGTCCTTGCGCGTGGTTCCTACGACAAGCCGATCAAGGACCGTCCGCGCGAACGCACCGCCCCAGCCGCCTTCAATCCGATGCCGAAGGACGCCCCGAAGAATCGCCTCGGCCTTGCGCAGTGGTCGGTGGCTCCGGAAAATCCGCTCACCGCGCGGGTTGAAGTGAACCGCCTCTGGCAACAGGTTTTCCAGAACGGCCTCGTCAAAACTTCGAACGACTTCGGTCTTCAAAGCTCCCAACCGACACATCCCGAGCTTCTCGATTATCTCGCCGTCGATTTCCGCGAAAACAAATGGGAAATCAAGCGCGCGATGAAAAACATCGTGATGAGCGCTACCTACCGGCAGGCCTCGAAGCGCCGCGAGGATCTTAAGGACATCGACCCCGAGAACAAGCTCCTCGCCCGTTCACCACGCTATCGCCTCCCAGCCGAGCTGGTTCGCGACAACGCCCTTTCCGCTTCCGGCCTACTGAACGAAAAGGTCGGCGGACCAAGTGTGAAAACCTACCAGCCCGAAATCTGGAGGGAAAAAGCCTCTTTCAACGTGTTGGCCAACTTCGGGGTCTACTCGCGCCACTCGGGGGACAAACTCTACCGGCGGAGCCTCTATACTTTTTGGAGGCAATGCGTGCCGCCGGCCCAAATGGTGATCTTCGACGCCCCTAGTCGGGAAGCGTGCGCCTCGAAACGCGAGATCACCAATACGCCCCTGCAAGCATTCGTGTTGATGAACGACGAGACCTATCTCGAGTTCTCCCGCAAGCTCGCCGAGCGCCTTTTCACAGACATCAACGGGCCGTGGCAGGAAAAGCTCAATGAGCGCCTCCGCCGTGGGTTCCGCCTCGCCACCGGCCGCAATCCGAGGGACGAAGAACTCCAAAGCTGGATCACCTTCAGTAACGAAAACCTCGAGCGTTTCACCGCCGACCCCGTAAACGCTGAGAAATTTCTCGCCTACGGCGAAAAGACACGGGAAAAATCCCTGCCACCAACCGAACTTGCCGCCTTGTCCTTCACCATGTCCACCATTCTCAACCTCGATGAAACCATCACCCGCGACTAAGCGCAGCCATATCTCCGGCGAATAGTTTTCTCATCTTCATGACAACACCCTCCCGCTCTGTATGGGCAATTCTTGGTTTCCTTTTGGCGGGCCTAGCCACCGCCGCTTTGATTATTTCGGGTATCGCGCCAGCGCCTCCCGTTCCTGAAAAACTCCTGCTTTTCGTTGGGCGGTTCCATCCGCTCATAGTCCACCTTCCCATCGGCTTCCTTGCCGCGATCGCTACGCTCCAAGTCCTGCAATGGGTTTTTCGTTTAGAATTCCGCATCGCCAACCGCGTTCTCCTTTGGCTTTGTGCGTTGTCCGCGCTCGCCTCGACCGCGCTCGGCACTTTGCTCATCTGGCCCGGCGGCTACAGTGGCGAAATCCTCTCCGATCACCGCTGGTTCGGCATTGCCACCTCGACGGCCTGTGTCTGGATGCTCTTGGCTCACCATTTTAATGGTCGTCTCGGCAGGGCACTCTATTCGCTTCTTCTGCTTGCCTCACTGGGCCTCGTGTCCGCGACCGGACACTACGGCGGATCGCTCACCCACGGCGAAGACTACCTCACCGCAAACATGCCGGTCGCCCTCGGCGGGAAACCCGAGCCGATCCCCGTGGATAAAGGCACCAAGGAAGATGCGGCTATCACCATCGCGGCGATCCAACCGATCATCGAAGCCAAGTGCGTGGAGTGTCACAATCCCTCGAAGAGCAATGGAAACCTGCGCATGGATACCATGGCGCTGCTCCTCGCGGGCGGAAAGCACGGCGCGGCCCTCAAGCCCGGCGACGCCGATGCCAGCTTGATGATCGGGCGAGCCAACCTGCCGCTCGACAACAAGGAACACATGCCGCCCGTCGGCAAACCCCAACTCACCGACACCGAACTCGAACTCCTCACATGGTGGATCAATCGCGGCGCCAAGGAGCGCCTGCCGCTGACCGAGGACCTCCCGCCACCTGCCGCCCTCGCGCTGTTGGAAAAGAATCTCGGGTTCCAAGTCGCCACCCCTGAGGTGCCCATGCTCTCCTGGGAGGAAGTCACCACAGCCGGTGCGCCGCTCGCGAAAGTCCCTTATCTCGCCGTCCGCCGCTCGTCGATGGATTCGCCAGCTTTGAATATCTTCATCGGTGCTGAGGCGCCAGATCCCGATGCGCTCATTGCGAGCCTCGAACCCATCAAGGCGAACATCGTCATGCTCGATGCGGGAAAAACCAAAGTCTCCGAAAAGGCATTCCCCGTCATCGCTGAATTCGCGAACCTCGAGGAACTCCGGTTGCAGGAAACCAGCACCACCGATAAGGATGTGGCCAAACTCGCCCCGCTCCGAAAACTGAAGAAGATCAACCTCAACAGCACAGAGGTCACGGATCGCTCGGTGGATTTCTTTTCCAAATTTCCGAACATCACTCAACTCGCCGCTTGGAACACCACAGTGAGTCCAGTAGCTGCGGGCAGCTTCATCAAAACCCGCTTCCCGGAAAACAAAAAGCGCCGCGTGCAGGAGGAGATCAAAACCCTCGAAAACCGTCTCGCCGCAATGAAGGTCGAAGTCCTCGGTATCGACATCCCCGACCGCCCCCTGCCACCGATGGTGGATGGCACGCTTTACTGGGCCCCGCTCACGGCGACCGCTTCCTCGGAGTTTGACGACAAATATCTCGTCAAAAATCTCTACGATGGCACCGTCAAACTCGGTGACATCGGTACGGCCAATAACCAAGGCTCCGACTACGC
>RFZT01000025.1 GCA_009920585.1 bacterium | reverse complement strand
AGCAGCTAGGGTAATCGAACCACCGGTGACGGTGCGAATATCCCTCGAGCGAGTGAATATGTCTCCCTTTCCAGTCAAAGACGCAAAAACTTGCTGGACGGCACCCAATCCCGGCTCATAGATGCCTGTATCGGGGTAGTTTTTGCCAGTTGACTGAAGAAGGTCAAAGAGGGTTTGGAAGCCTGCTAAAGCCTCATGCTCGGGAGTCGAAAACTCAGGAACCACTTGTGGAACGCTGGAATCCAAGTCTCCCAGTCCAGAGAGCACGAGTTGGCTGTTGGCCAAGCCCAAAGCGGCTCCTCCATCCATGCCAGGCAACCCAGCAAGTGCGACAATAGCTGCCCCGGCGAAGGGGAGGTTGGGGTTGCGGGCATTCCCGATACTGGTTATGCCAACACCCGTTCCGTTGGCGCGGTTTGGTCCCGTGCCGAGGTCGATGTTGCGTGAGGCAAGCACCTCCAGAATGCCGGGACCGCTGACTTGAATGTCGCCGGCGAGGGCGATAATCGCTTCAGGAGAGCCTTGGGCATCGTAAATCTTATTTCCGATCGCCGCGTTTGAAGCCTTTGAGCGGAGTTTCGAGTTGGCATTGTAGGGCAAAATATCCCCTGCCGCTGATACAATCGAAATATCGGACGGATTCAGGTTTTGAATATACAGGGAGACATCGGTGATGTCCCCACCCGATACGAGACGGGTCTGCTTGGGTGAGAAAACAGTAAACCCGCTGAAATCACCGCCAGTAGAATAGATTTTTGCCGGGTTTTCATCACTGGCATGCAGCAGGTTGGTGCCATGGCGTTTTATTTTAATATCTGTCAAGGCGTCATTGCCTGCGGCGGATCCGCTTTCCGTAAACGCCTGATCCAAATCATTCATCAGAGAACTAGCCGTGGACTGGAGGTCACTTCCCTTAGTAAACGCATAGTAACTGAGCGGGTTGAGGATGCTTGGAACCAGGGCGGTATTCGCATCGGAGAGATTAATGGTGGAGGAAATCCAAGCCGACGCGTATTGGCCGGTTGGAGACCCCCAAGCCAGTGCGAATTCTTTTTCCGTTGTCTCACCGGCCATTTGCAGACCATTCATGGCCCCTGCAGCAATGAGTTCCAGATTGCCTTTGGCAGATGGGTTGAGCAGGAGATCGCCCACGACATTAAAATCCCCGGCGAACGCCGTGGACTTCAGAGAGGAGGGCATCAAATTGAGAACTGACTTAAATGGCCTCAAATCGGATTCGGTAAATCTCGCCCAGGGTTGAAAGTAGGACGCTGAAAAGTAGGAAGTTTTGTCGGTATTAAAGAAGTTCTGCTGGTTTATCCAAGTGGAGAGGATATTATCCACAATAGGTGAGGTCGAAGGCAGAACGGTAGATGTGCGGAAAGTCACCGATCCGCCCAAGGAACTCACATTCACGCTCGATTCGGGAGAGAAAGTATTGAAATAGGTTTTATACCAAAATTTGTTGCCCATGCCGACCGGCATCAGGAAGGCATTCGCCACTGGGCCGAGAAGAACATCGTTTTTGGCACTAATTTCAAATTCTCCCTTTCCAAGGAACAAGGTCGTGGGGAGCCATGTGGGCTCAGGGTAATAAGCCGGATCGGAGGTGTCCATCTCATCCAAGCGGTTGAGCAAGCCGAGGGAAGGGGACTTGTTGGCGTTAGTTTTAATCGCATCTCCGGCAATCAGGAGTCCTTCGCCGCGCTCTACATAAAAAAGACCTCCATTGATATTTCTTCCTGCACGAATGGCGACATCGCCACCGCCATATTCAAGGAGATTATTGAGGGACGGGGCGAGATTCTCACCTGCGGCAATTCCCGCCATCCGGGCGTTGGTGGGAGCCACCGCATCGGCGTTGACGACATCACGGCCGGCTGACAATTCCACATTGCCGCCGCCCAATGCGCCAAAGCCTTGGAAGAAGTTGCTGTAATCGATCCACCAAGTGGTGGAGGCTGCACTGTCATTCACATCCTTATAGGAAATGCTGCCGAATTTTCCGGTGCCGGGATCCACATGGCTTCGGCGATAGAGCCAATTCGAGGTGATCTGGTGGCTGGAATCGAAAATGGTTGAGACATTGCCCTTAGAGTCGGTGAATTGCGTGACACGGGCTATATCGTTTCCAGCCGAGATTTTAAGATTTCCACCAGCCATCGCCCATTGGGGAATGAAAATCTGGGAAGGGACCCCCAGATTCCCTTGGTCTGGGTGGGTGGAAGGATTTACAACTGGAACCACGAAATCGCCAGTGGAAAAAACCATTTCAGAATCGGCGATGGCAACACCTGCTGTATAAATCGAAGCGAATGTATTGCGGAGTTGCACATCTTGAGCCGCATTCAAGCGGATATCGCCAGTGCCGGTGCGAAGAACCTCAAATCGTGTTCCCATGTCTTTGAGACCACCATTACCTTCATGGTCAATTTGAGGGTTACCATCCCCATCAAGAATATAGTCGCCAGTACTAGGATCGATAAGATAAGTTGTTTCATCCAATAAACTAAAGTTCATCTGTAGGTTATTGGCTGTGGTGCCTTCTGCGCCTATGCCTGGTGGCCTTGTGAAGTCCGAACCATCGCTGGGGTTGGGTTGAGCGGGGTAGAATTCTCCCACGAGTACAGAGCCCTTTCCATTGAGACTGGCTTGGGAAAGCAAAGTATCCGGCGAGGCACCGGCTAGGTCGGCACCAGCTGAGATGTTGTAGGACCAAGATTGGAGGTTCGTGGGAAGATCGGGGTTGATTGTCTGGAGTTGAGCCAACCAGAGTTTGGAGTGGCCGTTTTGCTCGAAGGTCAAGCCATTCGAGACGGATTCAAAGCCATCGCTTAGAGAGTTGTTGAAGAAGATGTCTCCGGAAGCGCGCAGGGTCAGGAAGCCCGGAGCATTTTTGCTGCCATAGCGCCATGAGGAGAGGTCCCAATCGGCAGCGCTGGTGCCTTCTTTGTCATCAATGCCACCGGGTTGGTTATTTGCCAGACCAAGGGTAAGGTCGCCGTTCCGGTTGATGATTTCGACGCCTGGGGCAAGGACGAAATTTTCAGGGATCGAGGTAAACAGTGAAGAGGTAATGTCGTTTTCATTGGCCATGAAATCCCCTGCTTCCTCATGAATCCGGTCGCGGAGGGCGATATCCATGATTCCGTTGCTGACGGTGATGTCATAGAGCTTGTATCCCTCGGCAACGATGGCTGAGGCACCGCTGATCGTGCTGTCGATGGCGGAGATTTGAATGGTTGAATCGGTGCGTGGAGCGCGGAGGCGGAGGACGCCTTGGAATTTGCCCTCGAACGCGCTGGTGCCCACTTCGTCGTAGTTCCCCGGTTTGTAAGATTCGACGGAGAGATTCAATTCACCAGCCGAGAGATTCAGAGTCGCTTCTGAATCCACCTCTCCATTCCGTTGGGAGCCTGCGGCTAAAAAGATTTCGCCGCCTTTGCCAGCCGAGTTGAATTTTTTAGCAAACACGGAAAGATTGGCTCCTTCTAGGAGTGTCAGACTTCCCGAGGCGGAGAGGGCGATCCGCCCACCGGTTTCCCCGGAGGCGTCGATGGTGTTCGAGACAATGATGTCGCCGCCATCGGCGGCCAGTTCGAAAGTGTGGGACTTGATCGCTTGATCCAAAAGGACATCCCCTGTGCGAACTCGGACGATTCGTGAGGTATCGAAACCGCCATCCTCTAGGGGGGCGTTGATGGCAGCGAAATCAGAGAGGGCTTTGACATCCAGTTGGAAGGAGCCTCCCTCATAACCCGTGGCAGCTTTTCCTAGGAGTATTCCGGCATTTTGGAATTCGCCTTCGGCAGCGCTGATCTGGAGTAAGCCGGCACGCCCGCCTCCGGTGGCAGCGGAGACCGACAAAATTCCACCAGGGTTCAGAACCACATTGCCGGCATCGGATTTGATGACAATCGATCCCGCGTCGGCGTAGCGGGTGGTGTCATAAAAAGTGTGCGCCGATCCATCGACGCTGAGCTTTGAACCGATGGTGACATCACCGGTTGTGGCTTGGATTTTGAGTAGGCCGCTGGGGAGGACGATGTCGGAGTTGATCGCAACCGATGCGCCAGTCAGTGAGAGCGTGGCACCGAGTTCACTGGAGACAGTCGAAGCGGTTGGCAGGCCATTCAAAGTAAGCTCGGCGGAGGAGAGGATGTCGTATTTGGTCAGGCGACTTGCCGTCACTGCTGGGGCGGCAATCGTGATCGCTCCCTCGGATTTCAAGGTGCCGGTGCCGCTGGCGCGCACTCCTGTGGAGGCGCTGATTCTGCTGCTGACAAAGCCAGCGAGTTCAAACACTCCGGATCCGAGATCGAGTGTTTGAGCAAGAATCTGGAGTGATCCACCGGGGGTCGTGGCCTCGAAGGTGGAGGCCAAAGGATTTGCAAAACTCACTCTTGAGGCATCGAGTGTGACATCGCCGCCTAGACCTTGGAGGCCTCCTGCGAGGAGCGAGAAGGATTTAAGAATGTCTGAACCCAATGTCCCGGAGCCATTGAAATCGATGCTGGAGTAGCTGTTCAGAGAGAGGCGCTGCACCGAAGAGAGTCTGGAGAGAAGGCTTCCGCCAAGGATGAGAGCTGACGAATCGGTGGAGGTGCCGTCGAAATCGACGACGATTTTTTGACTGCCCAGAGAGAGGCTTTGAGCTGTGAGTGAGGCTGTAGGGGAGATCGAGGCGGTTTTTGTGGAATCAAGAATCACACCGGCACCCGAGATGGTGGCTCCGTCTTTCACAATCAGGCTAGGTTCGCTGTCGCCTGCCGTGCTGGCGCGGGAGAAGGCGGTATTGGCATCCGAACTGACGCGAACCAAGGCACCTTGGCCCGCGATGGAGATTTTGGAGGAAGCAATGGCAGGCAATCCGGTTGAACTTAAAGAAGAGCCCTCTTTGAGGGTGAGGGAGGTTTTGGAGGCTAGAATGAGATCTGCACCAGAGAGTGAGTCGGTGAGCGTTATGGAATCGGAGTTTACATCCACCACGGTGCCGGTCGTTGTGCTTCGGCGGAGTCCGCCGATGAGCAGGCTCGAGGCACCCCAGGAATTCAAGCGCGCGGCATCCAAAACAACGCCATCAGCAACGGTCGAGGCACTGCCGATGGTGATCGCGTTTTGGGAGCTGATGTCGATATTGGCTCCCAAGCCATCCAGGCTCCGGGCGAGGACATTACCTTGGAGGGCCAAGGCGTTATTGCCTTGGATCGCGAGAGCGGCGGAATCGCGTGGGAGAGGTTGGCTCACGACCGTGCGGAGGGCTGCTGCGGCTCGGGGAATGAAAGTGTTAGCGCGGTATGTCTCGTATTCAGACCGTTCAGCCAGAACGGTCGGAGTGAGGATTTCGAAATTGGCACGCAAGGAGGTTGCGGAAGCGGTGGGTGATAGAGAATTCGTGCGGTAGGCCGATGCGAATGTCGCTCCTTCAGCATTGGTGAAAGGGTTGATCGCGCCGGAGAGTGGGGTCACGAGATAGGCGCCCGGCATCACGCCATATCGGCGAGGGAGAAGCGTGTAGGTGCCTCCGGGCAGGGCGGGATTACCATCGAAAACAATCTGGTCGCCGAGTTTAAGCGAAGAGGACACATAGCCTGGATCCGATCCGACAAAGGGATTGAAGGGGGCAAATTCGGATTGAAAGCCAGGAAGGATGGCGAAGGAGTCGGGAATTTCCAGCCAGTAAGCAGTTTTTCCAGGAGTGGGAACCACTCCGTTGAAATCCGAGGGATCCAAGGCCATGCGGGAGGAATAGGTTTTTCCTTTGACAGAAACCAACTGGGCTGCCTGGTAGGAGGAGGTTTCATCGAAATTAACTGGAGTTCCAAGGATGTCCGCGCTGCCGCCCGGGCCGGAAATCCATCGGAAAGCTAACAGATCACCGCCGCCTCGGAGATCAATGATCGAGTTCGCTTCTTGTAATATGGAATCCGCCGAGAGAGCAATTTTTTTCACAGGCATTCCCACAGTGGTGACATCGAGGCCGCTGGGATCGATCCATGAATTGCCATCTGGGCTTATGCCGAAGGGAATGGTAATACCTTGACCAGTGAGGGGGTCGATCGCCGATACGGATGTGGTGCTTCCGGCTCGCAGAACAAGACTTTGAGTGATTGGGAAATTTACCGTGCCGACAACCGGATTGCGGGGGGAGTCGATATCCTCCGTAGCCGGGTTCCTATCCAGACCGTCCCAACCTAGCGTGATGGAACCGAAGGGAGCGCGGAGGGTTCCTGCATTTGTGATGCTTTTGGCGTAGATGGCCAGTCGTCCACCAGCGGAGAGCGGGAGCGCACGGGTGCCCGACTGGTTGATTTGCACCGAACCCTCGTTACCGTATGCAAAAATCTCGAACGGCGCGAGGGTCGTGGGATAAATTTGAGCGGCAGTTAAGGTTATCGAACCAGCGACATTAAGGAAACCACTGCCACGGATATCCCCGTTGGCTGCCATAATGGAGAGGTCTCCGATGTTTTTTAATACTGTGGTTCCAACATCGACCAAACGGGCATTGATCGATAAAGATCCAGGGCCCGAGGTGGGTTCTACATTTACTTCCAAAGGCATGTTAGGGATTGGAATCTGATTGCTGTTAGGTTGCTCTGGAAGGATAAATTCCTGACCCAAGGCGATGCGGGAGGCGTTCAGAACCACCTTGTCGTCTGCAGTGATCACACCGCCAGAAGCCAAACGAATGGTGCCGGGTGCCGAGATGGTAACCGGACCTAGAAACTCGATATTGCCACCGGCAGGTGCATTTGGCTGAGTGAGATTTACATAACCTAAATCCAAAGAATTAAATCCACCTTTAGTGAAGGTTGATGCTGCAAAAAAACCATTTCCGATGAAGTTTCCTTTGGCATCGAGAATCGAAGACCCCACGCTAATATTCTCGTTTGCGGGATCGATAGCCCGAGCGGACTGCGTGACATACAAAGAGGTATCGGCACCGGTGTAAAAGATAAGCGCGCCTGATGAAACCGAGAGCAGTCCGCCGATAGCTGAAGGTCCGCCAGCATAACCTTTCAGAGTGGCATCGGATAGAAGCATTTGGGATCCTTGAAGAAAGATAGCTCCACCATTGCTGTCCACTTGGGTGCGGATGGATTGTTGGCCCCAAGGGCGAGAGGTCAAACCCGCATAGGGTTTGGGGCGGATTGTCGCGCCGAGGAGGGAAGGATGGATGTCGAGTTCGTCCGACCCGCCCGATACATCCAGAACGGCCCCTTGCTCAGCCGCAATGTTACCCTTGAGAGTGATTATGCCCCCAGCGAGAACTTGTCCTGTCCGGCGACCGAAGGAATCGGGGGTTAGGACCGTGGTGCCTTGGGCAAGGAGTCTGGCGGATGGAGCGATGTAAGTGGTTACCTGCGCGTTGTTGATCGAAGCTGCCTCTACACTCGACAAGGGATATTTGCCGTCGCTCTGCAGTGAGATCTGTCCGGCGGGGGCATTGATGGTTCCGTAAATGGACAATGTCTGACCCCGCAGCGATACCTTCCCAAGCGGGTCTGTTTGTATCACAGCCCCACCACCGAGCACAATCGATCCCACGGATTCGATCTTGTCTAAAGTGAAACCGTCGTCATAGCCCAGCGCGGTGAGTCTGAGGCCGGACGGGGAACGGATGCCGACTGGCAGCAAGCGAGGTTCCACTGCATTGAGACTTGGTTGGTTGTTGGGTTTGGCGGCTACAAGTGTATGCGAAACCGGATTAATGATAGTTCCGGGCTTTATTTCGATGCTAGGATTTGTGGATTCCGGGAGGCCGGATGCAACCAAGGAGTAGTCGGTAAAACCCCCGCGCTGGAAAAAGGTCGGGGAGAGTGCGAGTTTCGATCCTTGCGAAAGAATGGGAGAGTCGCCGAGTTGGCCGGTCAGCAAAATTTCAGGTGCCTGAATCCGGAGGGAGCCGCCTTTGTTGGCCGAGAGGGCTTGAAGGTTATTGGAAAGTTGAAGAATGCCTCCGGCGGAGGTTGCCAGAATCGGATCCCTTCCAGCCAGAATGGATATGCTGCCGCCACTTCCTTTTGAAATTTTGCCACGGGAGCTATAGCCAATTCCTCCCGATGCATTGATGACAGAGGTTGAATCCATGAGGATCGAAAAACTTTCAAGTGTCACAGAGCCGCCATCCAAAAACCGACGGCTGTTGGAAATGAGAGGGGAGGTGGAGCGCTCGTCAAAATTCGTGCCATCCACATTCAAGTGCACCGAGGGGCCGACAAGGATGATTCCCCAGCCATCCACCACGGCTGGGGCAGGTTTGCTGTCAAACTCCGGATCAACCAACTTTTGCTCCGCATAGGTGAATTGAGAATAATTGTAGGCTGTAATAGACAGGCTTCCTCCGGGAATCGTAACCGGGGAAAGAACTTCCACATTTGTGGCTTTGAGCGATAATGAGCCTCCGGCTGGAAGCTCCAGAGGAGCGTTTTTCGGGACGAGAACGGTGCCATCGGGATTATTGATACTCAAGTGCCCAAAACCTCCACCATTTGCATCAAAAATATCCGGAGAGATGGTCAGAGTTCCTGATAAGTCCCGGTTTGGGAGCGTGAGGCCGACCGCGGTGTTGCTCTTGGCAAAAACAATGGCTGGTGCTGCTACTATGGAATCCAAATAATTGGGAACCCCTTCGATATCGAAAACCTCCTTTTGATTCTGGAAGGAAAGATTCAATGCCGAAAGGCCTGGAGGGGTGTTCAACTGTTTAGGTCCGGTGACTGTATTGCCTAAAATATTACCATTGAGTTGAATGGATTGAGATTTTAGTTTTACCGAGCCTCCGCTGGCTCCTTCGATATAAGAGGGGCCTTTTGGGCGAGCGAGTGGCGGTAGGACTTTTTGAAACACCTTTTCGATCCCCCATTTCAACGAGGTGGATTTTGTCGTATCCTGATAAATGCCGTCGTAGGCAACATCTGGCGTTGCCGCAGAAATATCCATAACCTGTTCTCCACGAATAACGCGAGTGGTATTTACCATGCCACCCTCGTTGTGGGTATATCCCCCGGAGACATTGATTTCAGAGCCGGTTGCCATATTCACTTCAGTTCCGGCGGTGATCTCAATCGTTCCTCCCCGCGTCGTGAGTTGAGCCACATTTCGTTCAATAATATTTGCGAAGCCCGTGGCATCCCCCAAAGGTGTTCCGATCCAGAAACGCCCTCCGTAGGTTCCAGTTCGGCGCAAATCAACAGTAAGCGTTTTGCCTCTCAAGCCAAGCGAACGCTGGAGTGGGGAGTCAGCCAATTCGGTGCCACGAAGCTGGATTTGCTTCACGAATTGGTCCATCGGCACGAAAACATCCGGTGTTCCTGAGACATCCAAAACGGAACCGGAGGCGAACTGAACAGTGCCTTCGGAGAAAACGAAGAGTTGGCTATCCCCAGCAAGAGCGGTAGGTATCAAAGCCTTTTCCACGGCTCCATCCTCCGCAAAAATCGTACGGTTATCTCCTTCATCCTTGTAGGGCCAAACGCCTGCTCGAAGGCGAACATCAGCAGAAGGGGCAAAGATGGTCGAGCCGGAATCGAAATTTATCGTATTGGCTTCCGCTTTAAGTTTAGAGTTTTGTGAAAGTTTAATGCCTGGAACAGATTTCAGAGAGTCATACTCAGGAACTATGCGGGTTAAACTGCCTTGGCCAAAAACAACACTTCCCGTAAATTGGTTTAGGAAAATAGGAGCACCTCCTCCAGCGAGAGAGATATTGTCGAAATTCGGATTCGATACAGCCCCATAGCTGGCGAGAAGATCGATGCGGCCATTCAGGTTCACGGAGGTCGTGCTCTCGAGGATACCGGATTGGTTGATTTGCTTGCCGACGGCGAGGATGCTGCCGGTTTTTGCTTCCACAAGGCCGGTGTTGGTCACGGTGCCGGCGTAGTTGCTAACGCTACCAACCCAGGCATCAAGCCCTCTCAGACTGGGATCGCTGCTGTTATGGGCTTGGACACCGACCTGCAAGCCGGCGGCGAGGATGGTTTGGCCAGCGGGGGTGCTGATTTCACCCTCGTTGCGGACATTGGCTCCGACAAGCATCACTCGGCCTCCATTGCCGCCAGCGAGTTCAGGGCTGGAGATTTTAGCTCCACGCTCGACAATAATATCCCCTAGAGTTTTGGGGACATCGGCTGGGGTGAATGTCGGGGTTCCATCCGAGCCGCCAGGAACCTCGAGAGCCGAAAAGAGAAATTGGGCGTCCTTGTTGTTGAGGAGTCCGTTTTTGACGAGGTTGTCATTGATCGGCAATGTCGAGGCCACTAAGGCGCGGGCGTTGACTTGGGATCCTGCGCCGAAGAGAATACCGTTCTGGTTGATGATGTAGACTTGCCCTTGGGCGTTGATTTTGCCTCGGATTTCGGAGGGTTTGGCGGCGGGGTCAAAAACTTTGTTGAAGGCAATCCACTTAGTGGCATCGACTCCGCCGGCGGATTGGTCGAAATTGAGCGTTGTCTCTTTCCCTACGTTGAATGTTTCCCAATGTAAGAGGGCTTGGGATTGGTTCTGACGGATATTAACCGAATTCCCGTTCACCACAGGCGCATTGGCGCCTTCCCACTTGGCATTCGGCCCAGTGAGGACTTTAAGACCTCCATCGACAAGTCCATTCGGAACGCTCGTAGCACCGGCTGCAGCGCGGGCAGAAGCTTGGAGGGCACGCATGTCGCTGATGACTTTGGTGGTGCGGGCAAGGCGGTCTTGGGCGCGAACTTTGGCGGTATCGGCCGCAGCGGCACCGGCGTTGGCTCGGGCATCAGAGGCACGGCGTCCGTTGGCCGCGCTGGCTCCACCTCGCAGGATGTCACCCGCACGCAACGGGGCGACCGGCATGGCGATGATCCAGGCGAAAAGAACGATCAGCGTGACTGCTTTGCGTGATTTTTGAAATCCTCCCAAAGTCTGAAAAACGCGGATTTCGCGGGAAATATTACGACACTTGGAAAGCATGAATTTGTATTAATATCATCGGCAAAGTGGGCACGGAATGAAGGTGTGGCGTGTTACGATTCCGTCACATTCGATAAAAATCACTCCCCTTTAGGTGCGGGAGAATTCGCCGGGATGCGGGCGTCGGTTAGATCGTGGGCGAAATCCTGTGTCAGATTTTGGAATTTTACGCGCTGGGCGGCTGTGAATGGTTCGCGGGCTAGGATGGCATCGCCGAGACCAAACTTTTCGTAGCGATCCAGAATTTCCATTCCGACCTTATGCATCTGAATATTTCGGGTCTGTTGGTCTTCGACTTGGCGTTCGAGCTTGATGTTTTTCGCTTCGAAGATGGCGCGTTGGTTCTCCCGCTTCGCCGCCAACTTGGTGACTTCGCCATAGGATTTTTTCCATTTTGCCAGCGAGGCTTCGAGGTCCAAGATAGACCCGTCACGTTGTGTGATTTTTTTATTCAGGTCAGTGATGGTGTTGCTGGCCTTGGTGCGTTCGGCAGCGAGGTCTTTGGTGAGCGCTTCGTTTTTGGAAGTCAACTCGGCGACTTTGCTCTCGGCGGCGATGGTCGCGGCCTGGGCATTGGCGAGTTGGCCCTGCGCATCACGGAGTTTGAGCATCGTGTTTTTGAGGGCTTCGCGGAATTTCGCGGTGGGATCCTCCTCAGCGGCATGAACCGCGGGAAGGAAAGCAACGAGGAGACTGAGAGCAGTGAGGCTAGGAAGGAGATTTTTTTTCATGACGCGTCAGAATTTGGAGTTGATTTCAAAGTAGAGGATATTCGTATTGTATTGAGGCCCAGTGATGCTATCAGCACCCATCCAGCGGGCTCCGAGGTAGACATTCTGAGAAAGAGAGAGGAACCCTCCGACCGTAAAGCCCTTCATATTTGTGCCACCTAGGCCGAAATCAGAATCATTGAAACCGTCAACGACAGCATCCGATCCAATCCAGCGGTAGCCAACATTGAGCTGCCAATCCCAACGCTTCGAGAGAGACGGCGTACCCACACGCACCTCGCCATACCAACCATAGGGGCTTCCATCAAACTGACCTACATCCGTGAGGTTATTTTCGTCTAGAGCACTGCGATTGTTGACAGCTATGTTGTTGATGTCGGCTTTATTGAATGCCAGATTCTGAACAAATTCGGTAATGAGCGACACTCGGACAGGCTCAAAACCATCGTAATCGAGACGACCAGTAAGGGCTAGAACGTTAAATTTGGTGGCGAGTCCGTAATATTGCCACTGATTGATCGCGCCATAATCATTGCTCGCGTCGGGTATGATATCTCGAATGGCCATGTAGGTATTGCCCTTCTGAGCGAAGGAGGGACGGCTGTTGTCTGTGTTACTAGCGTCGCTGGCCGTGAGGGGCGTGTAGGGATTAGAGAGTTGTCCCTCGATATTGTAGAAACTGTAATAGGCAGCGGCGACTTTCGCCTTCCAATCATCAGCCATCTTCCAATCGATGCCGGTTTGGACACCCAAAAGGTATTTGTCATAGCTGTTGAATTTCTCCGGTTGGTTCGATGAAAAGTTTAAATCGGTATTGTAGACAACAAAGGCCCCGCCGGTGGTGAAGATTTGGAAGTTCTCAGTGACATTGCCCTTGATCGTCGCAGCAACGCCGTCAAAACCGAGGTCATCATCCCAGATGAGCGGAGTGAAGAAAAAGGGGTTATCAAATCGGCCGACCCATGCGCTGGCCTTGAGAACATCTTCGTATTTGCAATCGTAGCGGAGGAAGGCGCGGTCCAACCAGATGGCGTATTTGCTAAAGTTGCCACCCTGTCCCTGAGTCGCTGAGTTGGCGAGGCCCATGCTCTGGTTTGTGGACGTAGGCGAGTTGTTCTGTCCCGTGGCAACTCGGAATCCGGTGGAGAAATTCTCCGCCATCGCGATATCCGCACCGAAACGGGCACGAAGTTTAAACTGATTGCGATTCTGATCCACATTCAACTGAGGGGCAAATTGGTTTCCGGCTGTATCGAATGGGGCGCCGGTATTGATCGCATTGAAATTCGGGAAAGCGCCCGTGGCATCATTTCCGGTCGGAAAGAAGTCTCCTTCATACCGAACGCGAACATCCAAGAAGGGCTTCACGTCCTGAACCCACTTGGGAAGACGCACGGCAGAGGAGATTTGGTTGGACACCTTATCCGTGGCGAGCTCGAGCTTGATCTCTTCCTTGATCTGATCTTTCACCGGTTGCGGAATGTGGGTAACACGAATGTCGGAGGAGGAAGCGGCTGGGACGCCGCTTTCCACAGGTGCGGAAGACGCCACAACTTGAACGGCGGCGGCTTGTGCGATGGCGACCATGTCGGTTTGGGATTGGGATCGAACAGCCTCCGCTTCGGCCTCGGCTTGACGGATCATTTCTTTCGCTTCATCTGCATCAAGAATGCCACGCTTCACGAGTTTGTTGATGAGATTGATGGTCACGTTGCCCGTTGGGGTGGCGGGGCCTCCCGTGGGGAGCGGGGCCTCCACGCTGGCGGGCTTGGAAGGTTCTGCTGGCGCCGCTTTCGGTGCAGGCGTCGGCTCAGGCTTGGCTTGGGATACAGGAACCGGTTCAGGTGTCGGAGCCGATTCAGGCGTGGCTTGAGATACAGGAGGCGGTTCGGGTGTCGGAGCCGGTTCAGGCGTTGGCGCAGGCTCGGGCGGCGGGTTGTTTTGCGCGTAGTCGAAAACGATAGATTTTCCGGTCTGGGCAACAGTGTAGTCCTGCGCTTGGGCTGTCAGTAACGTGCCGAGCAAGGGTAAAAGGGCAAAGCGAAGGGTGAAATTGGGAATACTCATGGTTTATTTAATTGGGTCGGGTGGCTTGCAGTCGCATGACGATCGGCATGGGCATGCCTTCCGGTGGCGCGCCCTGCAATTGCAGGCCGGTTAAGATTTCTTGAGTGATGGCGGCATCCGTGGCGGGGTCACCCGTGCTGCCTTCGAGGGTGGATCGGGTGACGCGACCGGTGGAGTCCACCCAAACGCGCACCTTGACATTGAGCGTCGCGGATTTTGTTTTTTTGTGATTGCGGAGCGACTGAACGACCTTCGATTGGACTTGTCCCGCAAAGGCTCCGTATTTCGACCCCTTACCACCCTTGCCCGTTCCGGTACCGCCGATCATGCCATTTCCACCGCCTTTGGATAAGCCGAAGGCATCGGGGCCATTTCCTTCAATATTGGTTCCCAGCGGGGCAGGTTCGGGAGCCGCTTGAGGCTCAGGTTCCGGCGGTTGCTCGGGTGTGAATTTTT
>RFZT01000240.1 GCA_009920585.1 bacterium | reverse complement strand
CTCGTAAATCCCGTAATTCCATTCCACGAGATCGTTGGTGGATTGCGCTTTTTCTCCCCAACCGATCAGCTCACAAGTGCGGCGGGCGCGGAGACGGGGACTGCAGAGGACGAGACCGAAATTCCAGTCGGAGAGGAACGGCTTTAGAATATTCGCACGACGCTCGCCTTCTGGGGTAAGTGGGATATCCGTGGTCGAGGTGTGGCGTCCGTTCAGGCTCCATTCCGTCTCGCCATGGCGAACTAAAACGATTCGTTGGGCGGGATTTTTGATTTCGGAGGCCGACATGGGTCAGGCGATACTTGCGTGAGCAAGGTCGGCATCGAGCCAGCGCGAAATGGCTGTACCGATTTCGGTGGGCATTTCCATTGGAGCAAAAGTCGCGGCTTCGGGAAGGATGTGAAGACTTGCATTGGGAAGTTTCCGGCAAAGCTCGGAACCCTCGGCGGGATCGAATTCCTTCGCGGCCTCGGGCCACAGGATATGAACGGGAGCAATCACATTGCCGAGACGATCCTCGACATGGAATCGGCGTCGATTTCGCAAAAACCCGAGGATCGCATGCTCTGCCCCATACTGCTGGGCGCAAGTGGTAAGAATGCTGACGGTTTCGTCCGTGACATTTTCCGGCTTGGCAAAACCCACGCGCGTGAGCCAGTTTTTGATGAACGGGGCGCGAGAGAGATGGTTGCGGTAAATGAAGCGTTTCAGCGCGGGAATCCCTTTGGCAACGCCCATTCCCATGGCGTTCCATTGAGGGGGCGTGCGCAATTTGGTTGGCATAAATAAGACCAAGCGCGAAAGGAGTTCAGGATGTCTGGATGCCAAGAGGAGCGCGATCTGGCACGTGAGTCCACTGGCTACAAGAGCGACCGGGCGACCAGCAACAATCTGACGAAGCAACTCGGCAATGCTGTCAGCGATATCGCTGGCATCCAACGCCTGTGACGGGCGTTCGGACTCGCCGAACCCGATCAGATCGGGAGCAATGACCTCGCGGTCCATAGCAAAGTGGGAGTAAACTTTGGACCACTCGTACGAGGAGGCTCCTAGGAAGTATCCATGGAGAAAAAGGATTGGCTCTCCGGATCCACAGATGTGGTAAACGATCTGGCCTTTCGAAGTCTGTGCCACGCGTGTGGCGAAAATGGTGGGCGAAATCGCGTCCGGTATAGGCTCTCTAGTAGAACGACGAGTGCCTCGGCTTACAGCAAGTGCGACAGCCCCTAGCAAACCAACACCGATACCCAATCCGAGCATGGGGTTTTTCTTCCAGTGTGGTAGCATATCTGGAGGAATGAGGAAATCTTGGGCGCTTTTCTACAAAGGCACCCAGATTATAGTGACTACCAGCTGGATTTAGTAACGCCGGGGATCAATCCGTTCGATGCCATCTCGCGGAATGTGATACGCGAAATTTGGAAGCGGCGGAGGAATGCGCGGCGACGGCCGGTGATGCGGCAGCGGTTCACAAGACGGGTTGGGCTTGCGTCGCGAGGAAGTTGCGCGAGGGAAGCATAGTCTTTCTTTGCTTTTAACTCCGCGCGGAGTTCCGCGTATTTTTCAACTGTTTTCTGTTTGCGCTTGTTGCGCTCGAGCCATGCTGTTTTTGCCATAGGAAGGGATGAAACTAAACGGAACGTTGGAACAAGCAAGTCTTTTGCTAATTTAATTATCAAGGCGACTTTTTTGGTCCCACCTACCAAGGAGGTCCAAAAATCGCTTACCCGAATCCGTGAGGTGCGGGCTGCCTTTGGATCCAGCGATGATCCCGCGAGTAGTGTGGTTGTAAGCGAATGGAGTTTCGCGAACCCATGCGATCTCGGGAGCGGCGGCGGCCTTCGAGGAGGCCATCGCACTCATTGGAGTTCCAAAGCGATTGAAGGCGATTGTCCATGCTGTAGGGGAAGCGTCCTCGCCATTGGATACGAGCCAAGGGTAGGAACGGATGATCGACAGGGAGGGCGAGTTGGGAATCGTGATTTTATAAAAAGCTTCCTGTCCTCGGATGTAGTCGCTGAATCGAAACGCGGGATTTTTTGCACACTCAAGGAGAACTTTCGCGGGATCGATCCCTGATAGGTTGTATCCGTGATAAGGACCGTGTTTGTTCGGCGTTCCGCTGAAATAACGCTTATACCAAGACTCAAAATCGGTGCTTAATAAAAGGGCGATTTCAAAGTGAAGGTGTGCTCGCTCGCAATTGATTCCAGCGCCAGTGAAGCCCATGCGGCCGATCACGTCGCCCTGCGCTACCTGCTGATCGGGTTCGACGGAGATTGAGGAGAGATGCGCGTAGAGGGTATAAACGGGACTGCCTTCGATATCATGCTCGATGACGATGTAGCGTCCGTAGTTGGAGGCGCCGGCTTCATGACTCACATGGGCTATTCTTCCCGCAGCCGAAGCTCGGATGTCATCCAGCGGTTTGCCACTAGCGTCTCGCTGTGTCGGAGCGATATCGATGCCTTCGTGGAGTTGCAAGTAGATGACTTCCTCGCCCTGACGCTGCGGGCCCCTCACGTAGCCGAAGGATCCGCCTTCCCAAACCTTCGTCGAGACACCCTCGAAATTGCGGTCCACATACATGTAAAAGTCCTGCGGCTTGTCCTCCAGGAGGGCGTGGTTGTCCGTCGGAAAATCAAACATCGCGGCTTGAATGGCCCCCGCCAAGGCCACAATGAGAAAAAGCTGACGAGCGATCACTGGGCGGTTTGTTTTTTAGGAGTCGGAGGCTTTTTTCCAAATTCCGATTCTCTTCCGATGATCGGGAATTTTTTTTGCAGGCGAGCGATTTCCTCGGGCATGAAGCCGCCCGGAACGTAGAAAATGCCATCATTATTGACTGGTTGAATCATGATGGAGGAGGCGATGCGGCCATTGATAAGCACCACGGCGATGCGGCCCTTTTCCTCTTGGGTGAACTGGAAGAGCTTGTTCGTGCCGTGGTCATCGAGTCGAAAGTAAGCGCCGATCATGCCGTCATTTCCCGGAAATGCGTAAAATGCCTTAATGTCCCGCTCGCTCAGAACGGGCACTTTTTGAATGAAGATCTTCTGCTTTGGGTTATTGAGCTCGACTTCGGTGACAAAGGATTCGCCGACAGCCTTGTCGCCTTGCGCGTGGAGGCGGATGGTGATTTCGGGGGCTTTTTTAGAGCCCGCCATGAGGGGACTCTGAAAAAGGGCCAAGGCTATGCAGATGAGAAAAACAAATCGGGTCATGGGTCGGCTAATCTAAGGGATTTGCGGTGCCGGATGAGCCCAGCAACGGAGTGGACATTCTATGCCAATTGATAGGAATTGCAACTATGGGCACCTGCAGTTAGCTATCTTAAGCATGAAATACTTTTTCGTCACCGCCTTCGTTATGGTGTCGCTTTTGGATGTCGGCGCGCAGTCGTCGGATCCTCAGGATGCCGGCACGGCATTCGCGATCAAGCAGCCTGATGAATCGAGCCCCTTCTTTTTGACCAGCATCGTTGACGATGCCAATTACCAACGAATCGAGTCCCCATCGAAAGGCTATCCCCGCGTGCCTCGCCGCGAATACAATTCGGCCCTCGCCAAAGCGGGCCATTTTTTCACCGACATGTTTGCTGATGTGAAGCTTAGTTCCAGTTCAGCTCAGCCAGAGGAGGCTTCATTGCAAGTCGATCCCGAGAGTCCAGTTATCAAGGATCAGCGGGAAGTTGAGGTCACCTACACGGTTCGCAATAATTCCAAATCCCTTACGCAACTCGATTTTCCAACCAGTCAACGGATCGAGATATTAACCTATAATTCCTCCGGCGCCATCGTGGATCGCTGGTCTGATGATCGAGCATTTAAGCCCGAAGAGGGGATCGTTGTTATCAATCCCCGTGAGCG
>RFZT01000239.1 GCA_009920585.1 bacterium | reverse complement strand
GGGGAGGGTGAGGTCCTCCTCGGCCCTGTGAAATGCCAAGCGAAGCCAACGGGGACGTTGGCGCTCCCGAGTGATAATCCACCCGATGGGGGCTTGATATGTGAATCCATGCGGCACACATTAGACGCATACAGTTGGAATTCGACTCGGCCAAGGAAGCGGCCAATTTGGCCAAGCATGGCGTGGATTTTACCACAGCCCTGCGGGTTTTTGAACCAAGACTCAGCATGATTAACCACAATCGAAAAGGCGGGGCCTTTGAGATAGAGCAACCGAAGGTTGGCCCGAAGCGAGGCGAGCGGGAGCGAGCGAGTCAAAGGGCACTGAAAATGAGTTGTTTGAAGTTCCATGAACATCCAATGACTTGTTCAATCCCCAACACCCTTCAGACATTCCTGTCCCTCCTGCTCATCCTGTCATCCTGTCCAAAATCTGTTTTCGGGTTGCGAATACCTCCGCGTGATCGGTGCCGGATATTGGAGGAAGCAAAAGAAAACCTATGAAAACCAAAAGAAAAAAAACGAACTACACGGCGGAACCCGCTGAAGAAGGGTGGGGTTTTGATGGCGCGCGCGCGCTGGACCGGGGCCAGCAGAAGGCTGCAGGAATCCCGGAGCCCGCAGCTGTGGGCAAGATGAAGGTGGTGCGGAAGCCGGCACGGCCGGCACGCATCAACATCCGCACCACGCACGAGACCATTGCAGGTTTGCGAGCGAGGGCAGAGGAAGCGGGGCTGCCCTACCAAACGCTGGCCGCCAGCGTGCTTCACATGGTCGCCAAAGGGGAGTTAAAACTTTACTTGGCCCGCGTGGGTTGATCGCAGAAGAAGTGGGGGTCCTACAGCAGGACGGTGGGCGGTAATGCCGCTGGCGTCCCTAGTATCGCGCTCCGACGGCAGCGGCGGCACTACCCGTTGTCGCGATGTAGTTCCGCTTCGGAACAGAAGGTTCGACAAATAATACAGCGAATCTTCTTGCAAGCCGCTCGGAGACTTGCTTTCTCAAGGACTTCACTTTTCCAAAAACAACAAAATTCACCACTTTATGACTGATACGACCATTCTTTCTATTCGCGCCCGCCAAATCCTTGATTCCCGTGGAAATCCCACCATCGAGGCGGACGTTGAGCTCGCTGGTGGCGCCATCGGTCGCGCTGCTGTCCCAAGCGGAGCGAGCACCGGTGAGCATGAAGCCGTCGAGCTTCGTGATGGCGACAAGGCCAAATATCTCGGCAAGGGTGTGAACAAAGCCGTTCTCAACGTCTCCAAATTCCTCGCCCCTGCCCTCATCGGCATCGATGCCGCCGACCAAGTCTCGGTGGACAAAACGATGATCGCTGTGGATGGCACCCCGACGAAGAAAAAAATCGGCGCCAACGCGATCTTGGCCGTTTCCCTCGCCAGCGCCAAAGCCGCTGCAGCCCAAATCGGTCAGCCACTTTATAAATATCTCGGTGGACCAAACGCCAAGGTGCTCCCAGTGCCGATGATGAATATCCTCAACGGCGGCGCGCACAGCGACGCTCCGATCGACTTCCAAGAATTCATGATCGTTCCTAAAGAATTCTCGACCTTCTCCGAAGCCCTTCGTGCCGGAACCGAGATTTTCCACGCCCTCAAGGCGGAACTCAAAAAACGCGGACTTTCCACCGCCATCGGTGACGAGGGTGGATTTGCCCCTGCTCTTTCTTCTGCCGAGGACGCCTTGGAATCTATCGCCAAAGCCGTCAAAGCCGCTGGATACAAATTCGGCAAAGACATCTTCGTCGCTCTTGATTGCGCCTCCAGTGAGTTCTACGACGCCGCCAAGAAATCCTACGTCTTCAAAAAATCCGATGGATCCAAGCGCAACGCCGATGAGCTCGTCGCCTATTATCAAGGTCTTTGCGCGAAATATCCGATCATTTCCATCGAAGACGGCTGCGCTGAGAACGACTGGGTCGGCTGGAAAAAACTCACCGACGCGCTGGGTTCCACCACGCAACTCGTCGGCGACGATCTTTTTGTGACCAACGTGGACTTCCTCCAAAAGGGAATCAACCAAGGTGTTGCCAACTCGATCTTGGTAAAAGTGAATCAAATCGGCACACTCACGGAAACCCTCGACGCCATCGAACTGGCCAAGGAAAACCGCTACACGGCCGTCATCAGTCATCGCTCGGGCGAAACCGAAGACGTCACCATCGCTGACATCGCCGTGGCTACGAACGCCGGCCAGATCAAGACCGGTTCCCTCTGCCGCACCGATCGCGTGGCGAAATACAATCAACTCCTCCGTATCGAAGAGGAACTCGGCGACAACGCCATTTTCGGGGGTAAGATGCGCTAGCATCTCTTTCCGGCAGCTTAAGGCCCTTCCTTCCTTTTGGAGGAGAAGGGTCCGCCGCCGGGCCAATTTGAAAACTCTTTTTTTCCATCCCCCCCAATCGCTCGGCGCAGATCCCTATCCGTCCTCAGGGAAAGCTTTTTCTCAAAGCCCCTTTTTTCTGCGCATCACACGTTCCATTTGCTCACGGGATATTCGTATCCTAGTTTAGTTCTTTTATTATGTCCGGTCTCACTCTTGAAATCTTTTTAATCTTCGTTTTGCTCTTAGCGAATGGTCTATTCGCCATGGCGGAGATCGCCGTAGTCGCATCACGAAAAGCCCGGCTCAAAACCATGATCGAGGAAGGAAGCGCCGGAGCCAAGTTGGCCCTCGCTCTCTCGAATGCGCCTGGCAAGTTCCTCTCCACCGTGCAGGTGGGCATCACTCTCGTGGGGGTTCTCGCGGGCGCGGTCGGCGGCGCCAACATCGCGAACAGGCTCACGCCCTTTGTAGAGCAAATTCCCTTCCTCAAATCTTACGCAGTTCTGATATCTCTCTTTATCGTGGTGAGTTTGATCACTTATCTCTCGGTGGTGATCGGCTCTCGGCGATATTCTCTCCGATCGTGAATCTCCTCAACTTCACCAGCGACTCACTCATGGCTGCACTAGGCATTCGGAAAAACAAAGAGTCCTCCGTTTCCGAGGAGGAGGTCCGCGTTTTGATCGACGAAGGCCTCAGCGCCGGGATTTTCAAGAAAGCCGAAAAGGAGATGGTGGAAAGCGTGTTCGACCTCGACGAGCAATCCGCCGGAAGCCTCATGACTCCACGCGCCCGCATGATCTGGCTCTCGCTCGATGATGAGGATGAGGAAAACTGGCGCCGTATCGCCGGCAGCGGGCATTCCCACTTTCCCGTTTATCAGGAAACACGTGACAACGTGATTGGCATGGTCTCGGTCAAATCCCTCTGGGCAAACCTCTCGCTCGCCGGTCGCGTGGAGCTTCGTGCGCTCGTCACCCCGCCGCTCTACGTTCCCAACGCGATGCCGGCCAGCAAGCTCATCGAGGAATTTAAAAAATCCGGCAAACACATCGCGCTTGTCGTCGATGAGTTCGGTGGACTGCAAGGCCTGGTGACCCTCAACGATGTAATGATGGCGATCGTGGGCAACCTGCCCGAGCGAGAGCAACGTCACGAACCCAAGGCCGTTCTGCGGCAAGATGGAACTTGGATTGTCGATGCCATGCTGGATATCGACGAAGCCAAGGACAGTCTCGGCATCGAGAATGACCTGCCCGGCGAAGACGAGAACCGCTACTCGACACTCGGCGGATTCATGCTCTTCCGCTTAGGCCACCTGCCTCGCGAGGGAGAGAAATTCCAATGGGATCGCTTTGAATTTGAAGTCATCGATATGGACCGCCAACGCATCGACAAGGTGCTTGTTACCCAAAAGGCCCTGAAACTGGACGACACGAGTGAAGCTGACGCTGAGGATTGAATCCGTCTGACCTTTCCAAAAGGACAGCTCGAATAAATGGCACGGGCCGGTGAATCCCA
>RFZT01000238.1 GCA_009920585.1 bacterium | reverse complement strand
CCTCTTTCTGAAGGATTGCGGTGAGGGCCTAGCTTTGGAGCACAATGGCGACCTCTATTCCTGCGACCACTTCGTCTATCCCAAATTTCAGTTGGGAAATATCATGAACGAATCGATCTCCTCGATGGTCAATTCGACGAAGCAAAAAGAATTCGGCGAGGCCAAATCCTCGACACTTCCAAAATTCTGTCGCGAATGCGATGCGCGCTTCGCCTGCCAAGGGGAGTGCCCCAAGCACCGCTTCACCAATACTCCCGACGGGGAGGATGGCTTAAACTACCTCTGCGCGTCTTATAAAAATTCTTCCGCCATGTGGACCCCTACATGAAACAGATGAGTGCCTTCATGATGGCTCGGCAGGCTCCAGCGAACATCATGACAATGGATTTTGCCAATTTTAAAAAATAGCCATCCATGGTCTTTTTTGCCGGAGCAAGTCTGATCTATCGATCCTCAAGGGTATTTTTTATGTCACCCCGCATCTCACTCGTGAGGTTTTTGGAGCTCAACTGTTTGATGAGTCCCGAGTGGATCGTGCGATACCTAGGCGAGCCCTTGTCTAGTACAGCCAAGTAATCCTCCAAAGTGGATAGGGCACCGTATCGCACGTCTTCCGTTTTGTCTTCCAACGTATTGATGAGCGTTTGGATTGTTGATTCAGCGGGGTTTTCCGATGTCGCCAAACTTAACGCCGCAGCGCTTCTGACTTCAGGATTGGGATCGCTCTGCAGGAGTTTATTAAGAATCGCTTCGGACTTGGGACTGGGATAGGCACCTAAAAGCTCGACCCCCTCAATTCGCTGTTGGTCGTTACTAGCGCTCAGAAGGCCCATAGTTTTCCATACGGGCCATGGCATTCACATCTAATTTCGCGCCCTTTTTGAGAGGAGTCGCATTCTCAATGATAGAAGCGCCACCATCAACAACAGAACGGAAATTTGTCCGTAGCCAGAACAGCGACAGACCCAGAATCGCAATCGGTAACAAGATAAAGAGGGTCCACTTCTTCCACATGAGCTTTAAATGATAAAGGAACCTAAGCCGATCCTCTCGCTTATCTCAGAGTGAGGAAAAAACCACACAGACCAACCTGGTGAGATTGATATCGAATCCCGTATAGCTGCGAATGAATATAGAGGCGCGTAAAAAGACCCACTCACTCAACCGGCGTCACAACGGGCGGAATATAGGTCCCTTTTTTTGCAGAACCTTCGGGACCATAAACCCGCAACATGACTGAAAACCGGTTTGCAGGAATTGGCAGCACATTTGGATCAACTGTTGTTTCGTTGTCACCAATCGTCTTCAGTGTGAGAGTGATCGATCCGTCCAGATTTTTAACCAGGCCTGGCGTGTAGGATGCAACGACATATTTATTAGCTGCATTTTCCACAAGCTCGATAGCATCACTGGTGTACGCGGTGATGGACCAGAACCGAGTGTAATCAGGGATCTGATCCGCGGCGAACGTAATAGCGTAAGTCTTGTTGCCGGCACCTGTAAGTATATTGCTTTGATCGTCCCTGAAGGCTTGGGCGTAGTAAGCGGCTTTCGCTACATTGCAATATTGGATGAATAAATTACCCGCAGCGCGATCGAGATAGTTGCTTCCCCAATTCCCCATGTTATTAAAGTGAACCCAATTGTTTCCAATAGTGTGAGAGTGCCAACGCGCAAGCACAGCATCATGGGCCGCCCTCGCTCCTGCACATATATCTGAAAGTCTAGTAGTTGAGCCAGTGGCAGCGGCGATTTTCGCCGCATTAAATCGAGCGTTGAAATGACGAATTAACGCTCGATCATTGCTGGAAAGAGGGGTTGTCGAAGGGGATGCCATTGCGAATTGCAGCGCAGTCAAAAATTGTTTCGTTTCAGCCTGCACCAGCAAATCCACGGCGGATTTCATAGGTGTGCTGAAATAGGATAAAGGCTCAATTTCTGTTTCACCGCCAGTTGGGTCATCAAGCCATTCCGAAAGGGGCTTGAGCTTGATGGAAGTGCGAAAATTTTCCGCCGCAACTCTGACATCCTGATAAGTAGAAAAAGTTGCGTTATAGGAGTATTTATCTGTTCTGATAGCTAGTTGAGTCCAATTTTCAGACACTTTTATTTTGGTGACACCTGTTGGCAGTGGGCCGCTATAATTTGGTCCAACTAGAGCGTAAGTTCCTCCCGCAGATGTTGGCGCAAGGCCCGTTTTAAGAACCGTTCCAAACCCGTTGACTTGAATAATCGAATAAATATAGGGATAAGCGGGTAAAGTCAGAATAAGAGGTTCATCAGTCAGATCTATCGTCGACGATGTATAAAGCGTGTCATCATTGATAGCGACGACGGCTTTATATTCAGGCCCCATTGGACTCGCTGGCCCAATGAGCTTGTTGTGCACCCCACCAGGCGCAATCTGGCTTGCATAGGTTTGAAATCGCGGCAAGTAGCGCACCGTGTAATTATATGCAGCAACGAAGTCGGCATGACTCGCCCTTACGAATCCAGACATTCCAAACAAGGCCAGCGTTAGCAGCAAAAGTTGTTTTTTCGTAAGCGTCATTTTGTGATTTGGGTAGTTGAAACTGGCATTTTTACCATTTTAAAACAAGAAAATGGCGGGTTTATAGTTCAATAAAACTAATCAAATTTTAGTTGTGTCGATGACTAAAAAACAAGCCCTATTCTTCGACGCGAATAACATTATTTGAAAATGCAGGAAGGACCAGCATTAGGGGTCCGATATTTGCATTAGAGCGCGTTCCAGTTGATTCTAGGGTCGGTTTATTTGGCGGGAAACGACTCCGTGGACATTGAAATAACGATTGGCGTAAATAAATTCTGCATCCAGCCCACTCTCTTTTGGGTGCTTGTAAAGGAACTCACCGAAAGGAGTGGAAATAGACTGTCGTCCGAGGATCTGGGCTGAATTGGAGATCACTCGCTCGGGCTCGTAAGCGAAGATGTATCGGATTTGGCGTTTTTTGAGGATGCCCTCGGCCTTTTCTGGAGATTCCGAAAGGTAGAACTCACACGAATCCACTATGCCAGGCAGGCTTTGGTGCGAAGTTCCCCCGATACATGGCTGCCCGCTCCACCAAACGATCGCCGGACAGAACCACCACGGCGCCATCACTCCCCCCTGCGGCAACCCTCTCAGTCGTATGGCAGCATCGCGGAGAGCAACGGCGTCGGCGAGATTTTCCGCACGAGCGCGCCAGACCAAATCTGTCGGATATAAGAGGTGATCCCACTCGCTTGCGATAGGCCAGAGCGAAACCACAAAAGCTATCCAAGCCAACCAGCGCCATCGCAACGCACTCAAGGCCCACGGGAGAGCCATCGCGCAAAAAACGGCAACGAAGTAACCCCATCGAGCATGATGCAAAGCCAGCCCCGCTGTCGCCAGAATCGGGGCCAAGAACCAAGCCATCAAAAGCGGCAAAATAACAAGCAACCATCCGCACCAACCAAAAAGCACATTAGGAGTCGTTGAGCGAAGCTCCCCGATATTTTGCGCCCAACGATCAAAGGCAGGATGAAACGCCGCCGCTCGCCAACCATCTATAATCAAGGCCGCGGCAAGTAGCGCGACAAAAAGCCCGACTGGCACGATGACTTGCCGAAGAGTTGGCCGCAGTCGCGGAATGAAAACAAGAAACGCTCCGCGATTCGCGAGCACCAAGGTGAGGAGGATCAATGGTTCAAAGAGGGAGACCCACAGAGCAAGAGCCCAAGCACTCGCAGAGACAAATGCCCAGACTCGCCCGCGCTGTAAAACGATGGAGACCTCCGCCGACATGGCAACAGCGATCAAGAAAACAAGAAGCGATTGATGGTCCGGGCGACCAATCTGAAAACCATGCGCCAGAATCGGGGAGACAGCGACCAGAAGCAGCATCGCGCGGCGA
>RFZT01000237.1 GCA_009920585.1 bacterium | reverse complement strand
AATTGGCTCCACGGGGGCTTTCAGCCACTTCGATAGCACCGTCGCATAGACACTCCGAAAATCGACACCATGAATCAGGTCGCCATTATTCAGTTTAGTGAGGCTAGGTGCGGTTCCGAAGATGCCGGGCTTGACTACTCCACCGGCCACAAACAGCGGTGCGGCGGCGCCATGATCCGTACCTCCGCTCCCATTCTCAGCCACGCGGCGACCGAATTCACTGAATGTCA
Source organism: bacterium (assembly GCA_009920585.1). GTDB lineage: Bacteria > Verrucomicrobiota > Verrucomicrobiia > Chthoniobacterales > Terrimicrobiaceae > UBA967. The sequence goes on along the minus strand of RFZT01000237.1, from coordinate 3,669 downwards.
TCATCATCACACGGTCAAAATTTCCTTGGGCCTTCAGATCGGCTACAAAAGCACTCATTGAAGAATCCAACTCGCGCATCAATTGCTCGTGTGACCCGGCTTGGTTGCTATGGGTGTCGTAGCCACCCTGAGCGACATAGTAAACACGCGTCGGCATTCCCCCACCGATGAGTCGGGCGACGAGGTTGAGCGAATTCGCAAGCTTGCTATTAGGATAGGTGACGGACGAGCGGGAACGCTTCGTGATATCGAGCACTTTGTCGGAGGACATGACGGCATCGAGCGCAGTGCGTTGGAGAAAATCCAGTGTTTCGCCGCCTCCCGAGTTCGATCCAGGGAGCATTCCAATACTTCCCCCGTCCATCGATTCAACGTCATTCACCGAGCGGAAAAACTCATCAGCGGCATCGGGAATAGCCGATTGCTTGAGGTCGAAGCGAAACTGCTCTGGCCTCGCAAACGAAATCCCGCGGGGCTCTTTGGCAGCAAACGCCTGCGGGGCCTGGTTGCCGATACTCACGCCCACAGCGGGATCTTCGCCCTGACAACAGGAATCAAAATACCGCCCCAGCCAGCCATGTGAGTCGCTTTTATTGGCATCCACGGCCGTCTGCCAGATCTCCGTGGAGCGAAAATGGGAGCGGTTGGGATTCGGATAACCCACCCCCTGTATCACGGAAAGGTGGCCCTCATCGTAGAGAGACTTCAACCCGCTGAGATTGGGATTTAATCCGAGATAATCCGTAAGACGATGCGTTTTAGACTTCGGAATCGCGATCGAGGGACGTGCGCGGTAATAGGCATCATCACCATGCGGAACCAAGGTGTTCAATCCATCATTCCCGCCCGCAAGCTGAAGAATGACGAGAATCGGTCCGTCCTTTCCCGTTGCGGTCTGTATGAGGGAGTCCGCCGCTTGAGCATCCATCGCCAAGAAAGTGCGCTCGAGGAAGGCTGGTACCGTCCAAGAAAGGGCGCCGCCAAGGATGGATGTGCGGAGGAATTGCCGACGGGTGTGGATGGTTGGGTTCATGTGAGTTGGTATTCTGGGGTGCTCATGACGAGATGGAGTAACTCGCGGCGGGCTGCAGCGCCCGATCCGTTCGCAACGAGAAAATCTTTTGCTTTCTGTCGCAGCGAACCCGGCATTCGGGATTGAAAGATCGTCGATTCGATGGCCACGCAAGCTTCTTCGGGCGTGGCATCACGCGGGATAATCCGGTCGATATCGGGTGGTGTCACCGGCGAGTGGTCGCCCGAACGCCGCGCCTTCACGATCTGCCCAGCGGTATTGTATCTGAGCAAAAGCGTAGCCGAGCTGATCCAGGCACGCCCGCCGTCCCAGCCTTTCACATTCGGAGGAGCAAAGAGAACCTGCCCCAGTTGACGCAGGACATTATCAGAAACGTTTCTGCTAGGGAGAGGGATATCGAGGATTTTACATGTCTGGACTAGCCACTGAACGGGGCTCTTGATTTGGCGCCGGACGACTTGATCCGAGTAAAACTCGCGACTGAGAAAAATCTTCTTTAATAGAGAACCGGTGTGGAGTTTTTCCATCCGATAGTAACCGGCGAGCGCACCGAGCAGAGCGGGACTTGGGGTGCCACCCGCATAGAAGTTCCAGATTTTTCCCGCGAGGAACTCGGCGCAACGCGGTTGGGAGGTCAACTCATCGACCACGTCATCCCCATTAAGCGGGCCCGAACGAGTGAAGAACTTTTTGTTGCCGTTGTCGGCCAGTTTCCCCGCCAGTTGGAATTTTCCCGTCGACGAATTTGTCCGATAGCCAGCGAAGGCTCTCGCAGCCTCGCGGATATCCATCTCCGTATAATTCCCCTCGCCCAAGGTGAAGAGTTCCATCAACTCGCGAGCAAAGTTTTCATTGGGGCTGCGGGCGGTGCTGGTGTTGAGATCCAGATAGCGGATCATCGCTGCATCCCTTGTGATTTCCTTCGCAAACGGAGTGAAGTTTCCGAGGGCATGGGCCCTCAATGTTTCGTTTTGCTGCCAGATGAGATAAGGCGCTTTGACCTTCATTTGACTGGTCGCCCAGTGCCCATGCCAAAAAAGGACCGCCTTTTCACGAACAGGATTCGGCGTCGAGCGCATACGTTGCAACCACCAGAAACGAAGCGCATCGATCTGCTCACGCTCCGCTTCCTTAAACATTTTTTTTCTTTGCATCTGCTCCTTCTGATCGAGCTTCTTCGACTCTCTTCGCGCCATCGCATTTTCTGCGGGCGTGGATAACGGCGGAACCGGATACAAATCCAAATCCTCCCCAGCCGAAAGCAGATGATTCACAGCTCCCACATGACCGAGGGCATGAAGCTTCGTGATTTCGACTGATGAACCGCCAAATCCCGCCCGATTCAGCAAATGCGCTGCCATTTCCGACGTCCATCGCGATTGATCCAGAGGTTCCAACATATTTTAAATAAACCCGCCTAAGTCTGAAAAGTTGCGTTTAATTTGAAAAGTACCCCCCCCAAAGAATATTGCTCTTCATTAACAGGGTGCTAGAGAGGGTTTGCTCATCGCATCATGATACCTATCACCATCGAGAATCTGGTCAAAAAATTCGGCGACGTGGTGGCCCTCAATGGCGTTTCGCTCAAAATCGAGCCCGGCGAGTTGTTTTTTCTTTTGGGTCCCAGCGGATGCGGAAAAACGACCCTCCTCCGCCATATCGCAGGCTTTTATGTGCCGGATGCCGGTCGCATTCTTTTTGGCGATGAAGATGTGACCCATCTCCCCCCCCACAAGCGCAACACGGGAATGATGTTTCAGAGCTACGCGCTCTGGCCACATATGACCGTGTCAAAAAATGTCGCGTTCGGACTCGAGGAACGTCGCGTTTCCTCCCCTGATATCAAGCAACGGGTCCGCGCTGCCCTAGAGTCCGTACAAATGGAAGAATACGGAGAGCGCAAAATCGCCCAACTTTCGGGTGGACAACAACAGCGTGTCGCCCTCGCTCGCGCACTGGTGGTGCGTCCGCGCTGCCTTCTCCTTGATGAACCGCTTTCGAATCTGGATGCCCGGCTGCGCTTAGAAATGCGAACCGAGATCCGCCGCGTCTGCAAGGAATTCGGTCTCACGGCGATCTATGTCACGCATGATCAAAAGGAGGCCCTCTCGATCTCGGATCGCATGGCCATTCTAGAAAGCGGACGCATTTCGCAGATCGGAACGCCAGAGGATGTCTACCGCCGTCCACACACCAAAGCCGTGGCCGACTTCATCGGAGAAACGAATTTTATCAACGGACGCCTCCTCTCGCTCACCGGAGCCACAGCGCTTGTAGAGACGGGTCTAGGTGTATTTGAAGGTCGATTGGCAGATTCGGATTGGAAACCAGCCCCCGGCGACAGCATCGTTCTTTCCGTCCGCCCCGAGAGCTGGGATCTCACCCCCAAAGCCTCCGAGCGCAATTCCGTCGCAGGAAAAATCGGCGAGTCCATTTACCTCGGCGAAGTCGCCCAATACCGCTTCGCGGCCGCGCTACAACACCTCAAAATCCTCGAACTCAATCCCCGCCCCTCCGCTCGCTCTCCGGGCCACGAGTTCCACGCCTACGCAGCCCCCGACGACGTTGTAGTGATCCGTCCCTGATACCCATGAAAACGGAGAACGCCTCCATCGGCCTGCGTTTATCACTCGTGA
>RFZT01000236.1 GCA_009920585.1 bacterium | reverse complement strand
ATCCATCACCCAAGTGTAGGTGAGGTTCATTCCATCTGCGGAGGGGACATCCGGATTCCGGTAACTCGGCACGCCACGAATCGGCACGCCAGTGATATTTGCGCATCCGATACCCACGCTCGAACGCAACAAGGCGGGTTGATTTTCGAGCGCGTTGATATTGTTGGCATCGGGGCGCTCGGCTGTCACCAGAAGGATATCGGCTTTGAGCGGCGATGGCAGCGTCCGCCCGCCGGTCTTCGGAGCATAGGGATTCGTGAGAATCGAGGTGCCCAGCGACGAGGTGATGCGGAAGCACTGGTTGCCAAGAGACTCGATTCGAGTGAGGCGCGGGCGCACGGGCGCCGAAGCAACCTCACCGCCACCACATCCCGACAACAGAACCGCGATCGCGGCCATTGCCGCCAAAAGGACAATGCGGCGCATTTGAATCAGGCCGTGAGCGAAAGTTGCACACCCAGATCGCCGATGCGGCTGATCGTGAGGCCCTGCAATGCCGGCACCTCGGACGCCACTTGCTTGAAGACTTCCTCGACTGTGTAAATGCCGTTCGAACCCGAGATCGCTTGGATCAAGTCGCGCAGGATCTCCCAATCCTCACGGGCTTGTCCGGGAGGCTGAATGGCTTGATTGAAGCGCTGCAGGCGACCTTTGAGATTGATCATCGTTCCGCGTTTTTCGGCCCAGGCGCTTGATGGCAGAAGTGCCGTTGCGTGCTCGGTCGTGCGATTCGCGGAGATGCCCATCACGACGAGCGCTCCCAACTTGCGAAGACTGTCGGCCGAGATACCGCAATCCACAGCATCTTCACCCAGCACGATGAGGCCAGAGATTTTGCCAGATTCCACACCTTGGACGATTTCTGGCAACTTGCCGGTAGCGAGTCCCAGCATTTTGGCGCCGGTGGTATTCGGGTTGCCGTCATTGGAAACAAGGAACCCATCTCCCGTCTGCGGGCGCGGGAGCACATCAACGTTGTCGATTTTGAGTGTGGCGGCCAAGCGGCGAACCAAGAAGAGTTCCTCATTCGAGAGGCGGGCCGAGGCGATAATCGCCATCTCCGAGGGATTGCGTCCGCGCAACTGCTCGGCAGCGGCGGCGATCGCCCGGGGCCAGGTGGCAGGAGCTTCCTCGCCTTTCACGACAGGCGCTTGGAGGCGGGCGTCACTGTGAAGGTGGTGGAAATTCATTCTGTGGCTGTCGGGCATCCAGCAGGAATTCACAAAGTCATTTTCGCGCGGAGTGATGCGGTGAACAATGTTTTCACGACTCCAGATGACGATATTCGATCCTGTGCCGCAGGTGACGTCGATGCTCTTGGTTTCCTTCAAAAACCAAACACGCATTTTGAAGCGGAAATCTTTGCTGGTGAGCGCGCCCACGGGGCAGATATCGACCGTGTTGAGCGAGTAATTACTATCCAAACGCTTGCCGGGATAGACAGAGAGCGTGGTGTGGCTGCCGCGATTCAGGAAGCCGAGCACGTCATCATGCGCGACTTCTTGCATGAAGCGGATGCAGCGCGAGCACATGATGCAACGCTCGTCATCGAGCACGATGCGTTCACCGATGTCCACATGCTTTGGCTTTTTGACCTTCTCTTCAATGAATCGGGACTCGCCCTTACCGAATTCCACCGAGAATTCCTGCAATCGGCATTCGCCAGCCTGATCGCAGATCGGGCAATCGAGCGGGTGATTGATGAGCAAAAATTCCATCACGCCCTTGCGGCATTCCTCGACCAGCGGCGAGGTGGTGCGGACCCCCATACCTTCGGCCACTTCGACGGCGCAGCAGATCTCCGGCTTCGGCCCCCATGCGATCTCGGGCTTTCCATTCGCATCGAGAACAGGCTGGCGATCGGGTGTCATTTTCGGACGCCCCGTCTCGACCAAACACATGCGGCAATTCCCGGGCGTGCTCAGTTTCGGATGGTAGCAGTAGTGCGGGATGAATTTCCCGCTTTGCATGCAGGCTTCGATGACGCGCGTGCCTTTGGGGAATTGCTTCCACTCCCCATCAATCTGCACATTGATCATTGCTACAGGTGTTGCCGTATCGCTCATGGTGAAAATTTTCTATAAAAATCCCCGGTTCGGGGCGTCTTTGACGCATTGATATATCGGCGTACGCCCCCTCATAGGCAAGCAAAAGAAGGAGAGCCTTGCAGCCATTCCATCTCGCCGGCACTCTTTACCACGCTGAAATCCACATCCCAGGCCTCGAAGTCGCGACGACCGCTGAGGAGTTTCTCGGTCTCTGCATGGCGGAGTTTTTCAAAGCCCTTGGTGCCCGACAGCGAGGGCGAACGCGTTGTGCTTTTCGGGATTTTTTTTCATCACGTTGATTTGAGAAAGGGATTGATGACTTTGACTCCACCGTAGTCTTGGCCGTGACTGAGGTCTTCAGATAAAAGAATACGGCATTTGGCGGCAGAGGCCGCACTGACGATGGCGGCATCCCAATAGGAAATGGGGTGAAGGGATTTCAATTTGAGAGCGTTTTGCAAAACAGGCACCGTGAGGGAAACGACATGAAATCGAAGCCAATGCCCGATGAGTTCGCTGGCTTCATCGTGACTCAAAGAGTCGGGCCGACTGGCTCGAGTGGCTTGAACATAAAACTCCTGCAAGACTTGAACAGAAAGGGCCAAGCGATCCTGGCGAAGGATGTCGCGAGCGACAGACCGTTTTTTTGCTTCCTCAGGCGCGGCCGTGACAGCGTAGAGAAGGATATTCGTATCGAGAAAAGTCATGATCGCTGATAAAGATCTTCACGAGAGAGGTTATCGGCCACTTTGAATCCGGGATGCCGCTGGGCGATGCTATCGAGTAAATCCTCATGCTCTTTCTTGAAATCGCGGACAGCGCTGTTCTCCTCTGTGAGCGAACAGAGGTATTTTTTCACAAGAGCCGAGACGGAGGCATCCCGCTGGGCGGCCACCACGCGGGCCCTGCGGTAAGTTTCATCGTCGATTGCAACAGTGATATTTTTCACGCTTTTACATTTTCACATTTTCACAGCATCACAAACTGATTTTTCGAGAGCGACCGAGCTAATAGGCGTTCTCAGGCTAAAAAAAACCGATCGCTGAGGATGGCGTTTTCAGCGTGATCGGCTTTACTCCCATCCATGTCAATGTATCGATGGACCCGATTGAGTACCCAGAGCATGGAAGAGGACTGGTATGCCCGACTCTCCTTCATCGACCCCGAGCACCTCGTCATGCTCACCCAACCCGAATCCACCTCACTAAAAATCCAGGTTTTTTCGGATAAAAAAATAACCGCTCATCTTGTGAAGACTTTCGGCGGCAAGGTGACACTCCTCAAAAAGGACGCCTGGGCGCACGACTCCGCCCCGCCTCGCGCCCCGCTTGCCATCCGTGACCGTCTCAAAATCCACTCGGACGAGGGATCCTGGAAAGCCTCCACCAAACCCGAAAATGCGATCTTCATTCCTGCGGGCATGGCTTTTGGAACCGGCGACCACGCCACGACAGCGACTTGCCTGCGCCTCCTCTGCGACCTTGTCCCCGAACTCCCAGTCGGTTGGCGTGCGATGGATGCGGGCACGGGCACTGGAATCCTCGCCATCGCCGCTGAAAAACTGGGCGCCTCGTCGATCGAGGCGTTTGATTTTGATCCCGTATGCATCCGCGTCTCGAAAGAAAACGCCCAAGCGAATACCTGCCGCAAAATTGATTTCACCATAGCCGACTCACGCAAGGTCAGCGGCTTCAAAAACGCCCACGTCATCCTTGCGAATCTTTTCAGCGAGTTGCTCATCGCTTCCGCTCCAGGACTCGCCAAGAAACTACTCTCCGGCGGTCACCTTATTTTTTCGGGCGTCCTCCGAAGCCAAGCCGAGGAGGTCAGCCGAGGCCTCGAGGCGAGCGGATTTAAAAAGCCTCGCCT
>RFZT01000235.1 GCA_009920585.1 bacterium | reverse complement strand
CACCTTGAAGTTGCCTTGGGTCGGCGAGGACGGCAAGGTTTTGGGCGTGGTCGGGGTCTGCCGCGTGGTAGCGGCACCTGCCGGAGAAAAACCTGCGCTGGACCAGTAGAATAATCCGAAGCCTCGGGTATTCTATGGGCCTCACCTCCGAAACAGGTAGGAGGGTCAGAGAAGTAGTATCAGAGCAAATTAAGAAGAGTTTTTTTGAAAAGTGGGTTGGGAGATGCACGATATTGTGATTAGGGCGGTGGATTAGCATGGCCATTCCGCCATCTCAGATCCCAGATGCTCTCGAGCAATGAAGACAAACAACGCATACGGCATTTCGCGAGAGAATGGCATGGAGCCTCTTCAACGCATTCACAGAGGTCCACAAGTCGGTGCTGAAGAAAAAGCCGTTCTGCCCTCGAGGGCGTTTTTTAGCCTTTGGATAAATGAGCTTTTTAGCCCCACCCAGTGCACGTCCGCCGTGCATCGCTCTGCAAGTTCGCAACGTATATCTTATAACGAATTATGGAAACCCGGACCCGCATTGTCGAAGCCTACACGAACCAACTCCGCGAACATGGGGCACCACCGCTTACCGTTCACGCCTTCTGCAAATCCCTCAACCTGGCTGAGAGGGATTTTTTCCAAGAATTCGCATCCCTCGAAAGCGTGGAGAGCGCTATCTGGGGCGCTTGGATTTCCGGTCTGACCGCTCGCCTTGAGAGTGGAGACGAGTGGAAGGAATTTTCAGCTCGGCATCGCTACCTGACTTTTCTATTCGCGTTCACCGAATCCTCACTGGACTGGCGCTCGCTCATGCTCACGCGCTTCAACCCTCTTTCGCCCGTGGCCTCGCCGCCCTTTCTCAAAGCCTTCGAGGAGCATTTCAAAGCCTTCGCTTCTGACATCATTTCTCACGGCACATCGACAGGTGAGATCGCGCACAGGGGGCAATTGCAAGCTGTCTACCCTGCTGTTTTATACATCCACTTCCGGGCTGTTATTTCCTTCCTGCTGCGAGATGAAAGCAAACGCTTCGAGCGCACGGACGCTTTCATTGAAAAGACGGTCGCGTTTGCGTTTGATGTTATTCGTACCCAGGCGATCGACTCTGCGTTCGATCTTGCCCGTTTTCTCGCCCCCTCGACTTGGGGGAAAATGTCTTGAGCACACAGGATAGCATCCGAAGCCACAAACTCGACCGCATGGCAGCTCTCGTAGGTGCAGGAGCGAGGGTTGGGATGAATTACCTCAAGCACTACGGACGCCAAGCCATCTCAGGCCAAGCGGATTCCGATGCCCTTCAAGAACGAAACGCCAGTGAGGTCTTCCGCGCCTTCAGTGAATTGAAAGGAGGTCCGCTCAAATTGGCTCAGATGCTCAGCATCGACCAATCCCTGTTGCCGCCCGCCTACGCCAAGCAATTTGCCCGCGCCCAGTATTCCACGCCTCCGCTTTCCTATCCTCTCGTCGTCCGAACATTTCGACGGGAATTTGGAAAAGATCCGCGAGACATTTTTGATACTTTCGAACCACAGGCAGCTCACGCGGCATCAATCGGCCAAGTTCATCGAGCCACGGTGCGAGGGCGCGCGTTTGCCGTGAAAGTCCAATACCCTGGAGTGGCTGAAAGCCTTCGCAGTGATCTCGGCGTCGTCAAACCCATCGCCCTTCAAATTCTTGGACTGCGGGAGCGCGATGTCGCTGCCTATTTCAAGGAGGTCGAAGCCCGCCTCTTGGAGGAGACCGATTACGAGAAGGAACTCCACAGCGCGATGGAACTCTCCACCGCTTGCGCGCACCTGCCGCACATCCGCTTCCCGGAATACCACCCCGATTTTTCGAGTCGACGGGTGATTACGATGGATTGGATGGACGGCGAGCCTTTCGATGTCTTTGCCGACGGACCGGCCTCGCAGGATCATCGCAACAGGATTGGCCAGGCCCTCTGGGATTTTTACGCTTACCAAATTCACAATCTCAGGCATTTTCACGCCGACCCTCACCCAGGAAATTTCCTTATCAATGGCGACCACCTTTGCGTCCTCGACTTCGGTTGCACAAAAACCATTGGCCCAGATTTCTACAGCAAACAATTCGCCTTCCTTGATCCAACGCTCGAAACAAACCCCTCCCGACTTGCTGCCGCGATGGAGTCGATGGACATCCTCTTGCCCTCGGACACTCCCGCTCAACGCAACCACCTCACCGAGCTCTGCAAAAAATCCCTCGAACTCCTCGCGCTGCCCTTCCGCATGGGCCACTTCGACTTTGACAACCCCGCATTCATGAAATCCATCTACGAACTCGGCGAAGAAAACCAGAAAAACGGCACGCTTCGAGGCATACGTGGACAAAGGGGATCCGCGGATACGATCTATCTCAACCGCACATTCTTCGGCCTCTACAGCCTCTTGGCCCGCCTCCGTTCTTGCATCAAAACTCCTCTCCCTGAAGGTCTAACTTTCAAGTAGAAAAGGAGTAGATTTGGGTTTGTAAGACTACCGCCCAAGTCTCAACAAATCGCGACTCTAGGAGATTATTTTTTGCCAAGTGCTACTCAGATCAAAGAAAGGCTTTGTTTTTATAAAGCAATCTTTTCGAAGTCGTTGTTGGATAGATCGGACGCTATATATTCGGGGGTGGTCTGTGACTATTTTCATTTGAATCCGGTGCACCTTGCCCATAGACGGAAAGTCGACGCTTGCGATCGAATCTGAATCGAAAAACTCACCGAAGCGATTTGCTTCACTGGACACAATAAACGGGGCCTTTGCCATCATTTGGAATAACCCTATATCCTGCTAGATAGCTGATGCAGTTTAGGAAAAACATCAGGTTATTCTCCATGGGGATGAGTCCAGTCGATTGCCCAATCGATCCATAATCTGCTAACATACCTGAGTTGCCCGTGACGATCACTTGCCCTTTGCCGTAGGGAACTAATATTGAGAAATGTGGAGAGAGGGTGGATTCACTGAGCGGGATCGTTAATCCTGTAGTAATATTAAAAACTGTTGCTTTATCAGGAAGTTTAGCAATGGAAGTAAAGCGTTTAGGAGGTATAATAATACAGGAATCGTGAGAAACAATGTTGTGAACTTTGTTGGCAATATAATTCAACTCAGAATCCGAATCTGGATTCACCTGCATTACCATATAGTCATTTAAAGTGACAAAATCGTTCAAAAGTGTGATTCCAAACAGTGAAGCAAGAGCGGAATCATTTTTGGTATAGTCATCCTGCCCTGGTGGAGATCCAGGCATCGGACCATGATTGGTATGCAGAAGAATCCTGCCACCCTCACTGACAAAAGCCTGAAGGGCATTCAACTCTGAAGGCAAGTAGGAAAAGCCAGTGTTATTCGAATCCAAATGCGGAGGATTCACATATCGGGTGAGGCTCACGTACACATCCGTATCCTTCAATTGTTTTGGGGTTATCGGGCGATTCGTGAAAGAAACATTGAAATCCACCCCTGTTGTTTGACCAAAACTCTTCAAAGCACCGAAAATGGTAGCCAACCGATGACCGGTTTGCGTCATGAGAGGTGGGCGTTTAAAGTTGCGAGGATAAGCGTTCTTTGGTGGTGCTCGATGGTCCAAAACCTGTGTGCTCCAACTATCAAACAAAACATTGACCGTGCCGGTTAGGTGTATTTCCGGCATCTGACTGGCTGCAGTTGCCAGATCAGGCTTTAGTATTGCCCCGACTCCGGCCATGCCCAGATATTTTATAAAATTTCTACGATCCATTGTTATATTTTCCTTTAAATGTAGAATTCTGTATCAATTGACTAATTTGAACGCATTTCACTCGCTCACAAGCTTTTAGGCAGGGGAAATTGAGAAAACAGGCAGCGGTGTCGATGGGTTGGATACCGAAGTAACTTAATGCAGGAGCGGTGAAGAGTGTTTGGAATGCGTTGAGGGAGATGCTGT
>RFZT01000234.1 GCA_009920585.1 bacterium | reverse complement strand
AGGGAACTCAAAAGGAGCCTGCTGGCTCGAATAGCTGGGGTAGGGGCTTTCAGGACCGGACAGGCTTCGTAGAACGAGTGGTAAGTATTAGCCAACTCGTAAAGATAGTTTGCGAGGATGTTCGGTCGGAAGTCGTCTAGGACCACAGGAACGGTTTCTGCGTATTGGAGTAGCTTGAGGCCCAGAATGCGTTCAGCGGGTTCATCCAAAAGAATGGGCGCGGTGGTATCGGCGTCCTCTTCCGCACGACGGAAGATCGAGCGAATGCGGACATAGGCATTCTGAAGATAGGGAGCGGTATTTCCGTCCAGAGCTAGGAGCTTGTCCCAAGAAAAAACGTAGTCTGTAAGGCGGTTTTGGGAGAGTTCCGCATATTTGACCGCGCCGAGTCCGATCGTGTGGGCGGTGGACTCGATTTCTTCTTGAGGAAGTTTGTCAGAGCGGGCTTCCACCATTCGGCGGGCGCGTTCGACGGCTTCGGTGAGGACTTCGCTCAGGCCGACATTCTCGCCCGAGCGGGTTTTCATGATTTTGCGGTCTTCGCCGAGGATACTTCCAAAAGCGATGTGGCGCATATCGCATTCGATGCCCATGAGCTTCGCGGCGGCAAAGATTTGTTGGAAGTGAAGGGCCTGTGGGGCGCCGACGACATACCAAATGGAATCGGGCTGCCATTCACGGACACGGTACTCGATCGTGGCCAGATCCGTGGTGGCGTAGAGGAAGCCTCCGTCACTTTTACGAATGATGGCGGGCTTGCCCTCGAGGGCAGGAATGGTGGGGAAGAAAATGCAGAGTGCGCCTTCGCTTTCGGTCGCGATGCCGCGTTTCTCGAGTTCCGCGCAAAGAGGCGCGAGGGCGTCGTTGTAGGCGCTTTCGCCAAGTCGCTCGTCGAAGCGGATGTCGAGAAGCGTGTAGAGTTTTTCAAACTCCCGCCACGATAGCTCGACGGTTTGTTGCCAAATGGCGAAGTTTTCGGGATCGCCTGCTTGAAGTTTGACGAGTTCTTCGCGGGCCTCGCGTTTGATCGCCTCGTCGGTTTCTTCAATGCGGTTCACCTCACGGTAGAGGCGGACAAGCTCGGAAATGGCGTCTTTTTGCAAGGCCTCGAGGTCGAGAAAATGCTTCCATCCGTAGATGACTTTGCCAAATTGGGTGCCCCAATCGCCGATGTGGTTGTCTGAGATAACCTCGTGCCCGAGAAAGCGGGCGACGCGGACAAGGCAATCACCGAGAATCGTGCTGCGAATATGGCCAACGTGCATGGGTTTGGCGACATTCGGGGAGCTGAAATCCACCACGATTTTGCGCGGTTGGGCGACCCGTGAGACGCCGAGGCGCTCGTCCTTCGCCATCGCGGAAAGCGCGGTGGAGAGAAAAGAGTTCTCGAGGCGGAAATTGATAAAGCCAGCGCCTGCGATCTCGGGCGAAGCGGACAGACCGGTGACGTCGAGTTTGCTGATGATCTCGGCCGCGACATCGCGCGGGTTAGCCCGTTTTTCCTTCGCGAGGGCCATGGCGGCATTCGCCTGATAATCTCCGAAGCGGGAGTCAGCGGATTGGGTTACATCACCACGGGCGGGGTCGAGGTCGGCAGACTGCAGTGCGGCACGCACACGCGCAGCGAGAAGTTCGCGCGGGGTGGTCATTAATGACGGGGCGAGCGGTTCTCGAAGACGTTCAGGATCGCTGCCGCATCGTGGGCTTTGCCAAGTTCCTCGCGGACGGTTTTGTCGTTAAGAAATTTGGCAATGGCAGCGAGGGTTCGCAGGTGGGTTTGGAACTGATCCTTAGGCACAACAAAAAGCACAATGAGAGAAACGGGTTCGCCGTCTAGGGATTCAAAGGGAATGCCAGTCGAGGAGCGGCCAAAAGAGGCGACGACATCATGAACCTTCGTTGAGGAAGCATGAGGGATCGCAATGCCAAATCCGATGCCCGTACTCATTGTCTCTTCGCGTTGCTGAATCGATTCCAAGATGGAATCCCGATCAGAAGCGTCGACCTTCCCTGATGCAACGAGGATGTCCACCATTTCACGGATGGCGGCCCAGCGCTCTGTCGCGACAAGTTCCGGGATGATTTGGGGCTCTGATAGCAGGTTTGCGAGAGTCATTTTGTGCAACGAGATTTCAATCGACTATCGGTCAACCTCGCCGAAAACAGGGTCAAGTGAACCAAGAATGGTCACGACGTCGGAAACCATGCTGCCCGGAAGCATTTTGGAAAGGATGCTGATATTGCAGAATGAGGGCGAGCGGATTTTCATGCGGTAGGGAACCCCGCCGCCTTTGCTGTTGATATAGAAGCCGAGTTCGCCTTTCGGATTTTCTGCGCCGAAATAAATCTCGCCGGCTGGAGCGTGAATACCTTCGGTGGTGACCATGAAGTGGTGGATGAGTTCCTCCATCTTGGTGAGGACGGTGGTTTTTTCGGGAAGGATGCTTTTGGGATCTTGGCAATTGATCGGTCCGGAAGGAAGTTTGTCAACGACTTGGCGAAGGATCTTGATGCTTTCGCGGATCTCCTCCATGCGGACGAGGTAGCGGTCGAAGCTATCGCCGGCGGCACCGATCGGGATATCGAAATCGTAGTTTTGATAGTCGAGGTACGGGTGCTTTTTGCGAAGGTCGTGATCGACGCCCGAGCTGCGAAGGTTCGGACCGGAGAGACCGTAAGCGATCGCATCCTCTTTACTGATGACGCCAACATCACGGCAACGATCAACGAAAATGCGGTTGCGGGTCACTAGCTTATCCACATCATCAAACGCAGCTGGGAAGGTGGCTAGGAAATCCTTGAGCATCGTGAGGAAGGCCGGAGGAAGATCTCGGGTCTGACCGCCCACGCGTGTGTAACTGGTCGTGAAGCGCGCACCCGAGAGTTGCTCGACCATATTGTAGATTTTTTCGCGCTCGGTGAAGGTATAGAGAAAGAGCGTTGTGGCACCGAGATCCATTCCTAGGCAACCGGTGGCCAAGAGGTGGGACGAAATGCGGGCCAACTCGCAGCAGATGACGCGAATCGCTTTGCCTCGGGGCGGGAGTTCCCAGCCCATCAATTTCTCTACAGCGAGGGCGTAGGCGACGTTATTCGCGATCGGCGAGAGGTAGTCCAGTCGGTCCGTGTATGGGACAAACTGATTGTATTGCATGTTTTCAGCAATTTTTTCATCTCCGCGATGGAGATATCCGATCTCAGGGACGGCCTTGGTAACGACTTCGCCATCGAGTTCCAGCACCATGCGAAGCACGCCGTGGGTGGAGGGATGGGAGGGGCCCATGTTGATCACCATCTTCTCGCCCAGCATTTCGTCTGTTTCCTGCATCGCCTTCAGGCTGCGCGTGAGGGCATCTGGGTGCTCGAGTGTCGTTGTCGCCATTATAAATTATCCGTATTTGTTTTTGGAAAAAATCACCTCATCCGTGACCGGGCAGTTATGGCCGGTTGGATGTGAAACGAACATTCTTTGGAGCCTCCGAAAAATGCAAGCCACATATTTTTTTTGGGATTTGATTTACGTGGCCATAGACGGGTCAAAAATAAAAAAGAAAGTATCGACGGGTTGGGTGCGGCCTTGGTAAGTGTCGCCTACATCACCCCCAGAAGTTTTCTTTAATGAAGACGAATCCTGTTCCTAAAAAAACGGGTCGGGTGGTGATTCAGTGCTAACTTATCAATCCCAAAAAACTACCATGCCAACTACAGAAAAACCCAAACGCAAACCAAACGCAGCTCTTCTCAAGCCAGTGCAACCTGATGCGGTGCTTGCAGCCGTCATCGGTTCAACCCCAGTCAGTCGTGGTGAACTCACCAAGAAAGTGTGGGACTACATCAAGAAAAACGGACTTCAAGATAAGACAAAAAAGACTCTCATCAACGCTGATGCGGCTCTCAAGGCTGTTTTCGGTGGTAAGGGCCAAGTGACCATGTTCGAGATGACCAAACACATCTCAGGGCACATCGTTAAGTAAACGATTCGCCTATTTCG
>RFZT01000233.1 GCA_009920585.1 bacterium | reverse complement strand
ACCGATCCCGGCCTCAAAGATTACCCGCAGTGCGACGACGAGGTGAAGAAGATCGGCGAGGAATTGTGGGGAGGCAACACCAGCAAGGGCCGTGTTTATCCCGACAAGACCGAACGCGAGGTTTTGCTGGCTGGCGGGATCCAGCCCGATTTCGAAGCCGCCGGAGCGAAGGATTCGTTCATCGATTTCATCCACCGCACCACGTCCGAGACGGAAATATACTTCCTCGCCAACCGCAAGGATCGTCCCGAGAAAGTCACCGCCACTTTCCGCCAGACTGGTCGCCAGCCCGAGTTGTGGAATCCGATGAGCGGCGACCAGCGTGATCTCCCGAACTTCCAAATCGAAAACGGCCGCACAAGCATTCCACTCGAATTCGATTCGATCGGCTCGCTGTTTGTCGTCTTCCGTAAACCCACCACCGTAACCGCTGGCGAGGGTAGTAACTTCTCGGCGTTCGAGACCGTCCAAACCCTCGAAGGCGCGTGGACCGTGCAGTTCGATAAAGAGTGGTTCTACCCGACCGACGGACTGCAAGGCGACGCCGCCAACGGAAAGTTGGTTTTCGACAAGCTCGAAGACTGGACAACGCGCCCCGAGGAGCCCGTGAAACACTTCAGCGGAACGGCCAAATACATTAAAGTTTTCAGTGTTCAGCCTTCAGTATTCAGCAATGGCGGGAGTTTCCATCTCGACCTAGGAATGGTCGGGCATTCGGCCAAGGTGCGACTCAACGGCAAAGATCTCGGCGTGGTGTGGTTCGCGCCGCGCCGGGTGGACATCACCGACGCGCTCAAGCCGGGCAAAAACGAGTTGGAGATCGAGGTCGTCAATAGCTGGCCAAACCGCCTGATCGGCGATGCGCAACTCCCAAACGAACAGCGCCGCACCCGCACGAACATCACGCAATTCGATAAACCCGAAAACCAAACCCTCGTCCCATCCGGCTTGCTCGGGCCGGTGACCTTGCAGATCACCCAAAATCATTGAGCGATCCGTTACCCATTTCCAAAATCACTCACATTATGAAAAACACATCAACCTCTTTTCTCCTTCTCTCTTTGGGAGCGCTCCTTCCTTTGGCCTTGGCCCAGACTTCGCCGCCTCCGCAAAAGCCGGCGGCTGTTTGGTCATTCGAGCAACTCCTCGGCGGCGACCCCAACTCGAAGTTGGTCCACGAACCGACGGCCGGCGTTCATGATCCAATCGCGGGTTTCCCGACGCTGGCGGATGGTGTCGTTGGTAATGCCCTGAAGCTCGATGGGCTGTCCACGCGCCTCACCCGCCCGACCGATAAGGCCCCGGTGCTAGGCGATGCGTTTTCCTTCGAGGGTTGGATCGCGTTGCAGGAATACCCGTGGAATTGGGCGGCGATCGTGAACCAGGAGCGCGACCACAAGGAGGGTTGGTTTTTCGGCATCAGCGGCGAGGGCCGTTTGGGCCTGCATGTCGGGAAGGATGGGAAGTGGATCGAATGCAATTCGAAATCCCAACTCCCGCTGCTCAAGTGGGCGCATGTCGCGGGCAGTTACGATCCGACGTCCGGTCTCAAGGTTTTCATCAATGGAAAACTCGAGGGCGAAATCAAAACGACCGGCCCGATCACGCCTGCGAATGGTGTGGATGTGATTCTCGGGCTGAGCCACACGAAAACCTTTCCGATCCGCACGGAGCGCGAATACAGCGCCTCGTTCAAGTCGCCGATGTTCCTCGACGGGCTTCTGGACGAAGTGAAAATTTACAACAAGGCACTCACCGACGCCGAGGTCGCGCAGGCCTACGCTGCGGTGCAGCCAAAGGTCGCACAACCCCTGAAGTTCCGTGTCCTGCCGTCCGGCCCGGAGGGCCCTGCGGACTTCGGCGCCGTTCAAACCCGTCTCCGTTACGCGCCCGAGTGGGAGCGTCACTGGCGCGTGGGTGAGGACTGTGACATCCTTGTGCGCTTCGATGAATTGCCGACCAAAATCATCTTCTGGCGTGGCATGAACTATGGCGCTTGCTATGTGAGTGAGAACCGCCTTTGGAGCGGTGACCAAAGCCTCGAGGTGAACAGCGCCAAGACCGGCTGCTACGAGCACATGGCCGACAAGAAGTGTGAATTCTCTACGGCGAAGATCGTGGAAAACACGGACGCCCGCGTGGTCGTTCACGCCCGCTACGCCTCGGTCGGAATCGACGGAAAATTCCTCAATCCTGACCCGGTCACAGGCTGGGGACTTTGGTCCGACGAGTATTTCACGATCTATCCGGACGGTGTGACTGTGAGGTATGTTGTCGCCAAAAATCACAACGGCGGCGGCCAATGGCAGGAAACCATTATATTCAACCAACCCGGTTCCCGCCCCGACGACACCGTTGACATCAAGGCCTTCACGGTGGGGAACGAAAAAGGGGAATCCCAAACCTACTCGTGGGAGAACGGGCCGCCTTTGAAATGGAAAGACCCCGCCAGCCCGGAGAGATACTTCCACAACCCTCCCGAGCCCAACATTCAGATGGTCAACATGCGCTCCAACTTCAAGCCCTACCTCATTTTCGAGCCGGGTGTGAAAATCGAAGGGTTTGGAATTCCTCCCGCCAAGGATTACTCGATGTTTCCGTGCTGGAATCACTGGCCCGTCGCGCAGTTGCCCAACGACGGCCGCCAGGCGCTCATCTCAGACCGTCCCTCGCATTTTTCCCTGTCGTCCTCACGGCCTGTCATCCATGTGGATCCGGAGAAGGCGTGCGCCATGTTCCTCTATGGCATGACCGATCAGCCGATCGAAAGCCTGGCGCCTATCTCTAGGTCGTGGAATTCTGCGCCCGCAGCCACTCTCGCAGGGGCCGGTTTTGAAAGCCAAGGGTTCGATAAATCCCAACGCGCCTACATATTCACCGCGAAAGCCCCCGATTCCGGGCCCCTCGAGTTCTCTCTCGAAGCGACACACGAGTCGCCGATTCATAACACCGCTTTCGTTGTGAAAAACTGGGGCAACCGCTCAGCCAAGCTTTCGATGGATGGAAAAGCTATGCCGCGCGGAAAAGACTTCCGCTTCGGCCACAACAAAACCATCGAGGGAACCGATCTTGTGGTGTGGGTGAAAATCTCAGGCGAAAAGAAAACCTCGTTCAAAATTGAATCCCGCAAAGCGGACGACGATCAGGATTAGAAACTGTCCCCCATCATGAAAAAAACCACACTCCTCCTCCTGCTCTGCGGAGCAATGACGGCGCAGGCCAATGTCACCCTCCCCAAGGCCATCGACAGCAAAATGGTCCTCCAACGCGACAAGGAGGTTCCCGTTTGGGGATGGGCTGACCAAGGCGAGGAAGTGACAGTGGAATTCGCCGGTCAGGTGAAGAAGGCCATGCCCGACGCCTCCGGCAAATGGATGCTCAAGCTCGATCCGATGCCGGCCTCCAGCGAATCCCGCACGATGACGGTGAAGGGCAAAAACGAGATCAAGCTCGAGGATGTCCTCGTCGGCGAGGTCTGGCTCGCCACCGGCCAGTCTAACATGCAGCTCACCTTCCGTGATAATAATCCCGAGGAATGGCCCGTTGCACAGATGCAGAAGGATAACCGCCTCGTGAGGGCCCTTCATGTGAGGCGCGTTGTCGCTGGTGCGGTGATGGATGACATCAATGGCCGTTGGAAAGACTGCGCCGACATGCTCGCCAATTCGGACAGCGTCTCATCGGTCGCATTTTTCTTTGCCGTGAAACTCCAAAAGGAGATTGGGATTCCCGTGGCTTTTATAGATTGCCCCTGGGGCGGAATGCGCATCGAGAGCTTCATTCCGGACGAGGGCTACAAGGCCATAAATGTTGCTCTCCCCGTTCATGGAAAAACACCTGATCTAAAGCGCGCCGAGGCTGAGTTGCGGGCGGTCGCGGATGATGCCAGAGTCGCTGCCGAGGCTGCAGCGAAGGGTCGCACGGTGGGCTTTTCTACGATGTATCCGATTTATGGACAGGCTCCGAACAGCATTTGCAATGCCATGATCTCTCCCGTGGCG
>RFZT01000232.1 GCA_009920585.1 bacterium | reverse complement strand
ACTCCACGAGACCATCGAGCAGAATACGGCGAGATTGCAGTGGTTCAGCGATGCGAAGTTCGGAATGTTTATTCACTGGGGGCCCGTCTCGCTTGGGCAAAAAGAAATCGGCTGGGGACGCGATGGCAACCGTCCATGGGATATCAACCAACACGGACCCCGCCTCGAAGATCCCGTGTATGACAATTACTACAAGCGCTTCAATCCCGAAAAATTTGATCCAGATGCATGGGTGAAGCTCGCTAAGGAATCGGGCATGAAATACATGGTGCTCATCACCAAGCACCACGATGGCTTTTCGATGTTCGATACGAAGCAAACGGATTACAACATCATGAAAACCCCCTACGGACGCGATATTGTGAAAGAGTTCGTGGATGCCTGTCACCGGCAGGGCATGAAGGTCGGACTCTACTATTCGACCCGTGATTGGTATAACCCGGACTATCTCGTTGGGGACAACGCCAAATACGATGAATGGTATCGCAAGCAGATTGAGGAAATCCTCACCAATTATGGCAATATCGATGTGATGTGGTTCGACCATGTGGGGGGCCGCGATTGGGGCAAGTGGCGTTTCGATGAGCTCTTTTCGATGATGTATCACATTGGTTCCATGGATATTCAGAAGCGATGGGAATCCTGTATCCACGTCGGACAAGGTTGGTCGTATCGCGGTGAGGAGGGATTCAAGAGTCCCGATGAATGCATTAAAATGCTGGTGAGTTGCACCACGGGAGGCGGCAACCTTCTTCTCAACTTTGGCCCTCGTCCCGATGGCACACTCACCGATGCCGAGACCGGTGTAGCCAAAGCGATGGGCGCCTGGCTCGCCAAGTATGGAGAAGCCATCTACGAAACCCGGGGTGGCCCTTATCAGAATGGGCTGTGGGGTGGTAGTTGCCACAAGGGGGATAAATTATTCCTCCATGTCTATCAGTGGCCCGCAGGTGGAAAAATCGCTTTCGACCCGCTACCATCGAAGGTCCTTGCGGCTCGGACGCTTGATGGTACACCTGTGAATTTCCAGCAGGACGCCAATGAACTTTCAGTCACGATAGCAGAAGCCCAAAAGGTTTCGCCGGTGACTGTCATTGAGTTGACCATCGATAAACCGATCGCTACCGGATTGCTTTGTGGGCGCGCCCGAATCATCTCCGACAACATGGCCGAATATGGCCGGGATCTCGGGGGCAATGCGACTTACACAACCAGCTCGACCAGCGACCACGACAATGCCGAAAACCGCGCCCTGTTGCTCAAGGGCGAGCGTCCGAAGACCGGATTTGCCTTCCATACTGCCGCCGAGGACAATCCATGGGTCACTATCGATCTCGGGGAAGCCAAGCAGATCAACGCCGTGGTCATCGAAAACCATCCCGGGGATTCCCGTTCCGAAGGGCTTATGCTTTCGATTTCTACGGATGGAACCACGTGGGAAACCCTTTGGAAGGCGTCAAAATGGGAAGAAAAATGGCTAGTTCTCCCGACCCAATTCCACGCCGGAATCACTGTGCCAGGCCGCACGGCCCGCTACATCCGTATGGAGACAAAGGGAAATCCTCCGCGCCCATTATTGCTGCAGCGTGTGACCATTCTCGGCCAATAGGTTTGAAAATCGGCGGCTTAAAAACCTCGCGACTCTGCGTCTTCGCGGGCAACCCTTTTGCTGAAATCACTCTCTAGTGAAGAGCGCAGAGTGATCCGCGCTTCTCTCTCGGCGAGTAGTGAGATCAAAAAATCCAAACCGATGGGATTTTGATTTCCCGTGCCATAATCCAATCTCATTCCCTCTAGACATTCGATGGGTTCTGTTTTTTTGTATCTGCACTTGTGATACCATTGTTCCTTTGAAATGAGACTTTGTAGCGCAAAAGAAGGGGGCATGGCCGTCCCGGCCGTGTGGAGACTAGTCTACTTTCTCGCAGCATACCCATCGGAACTTAGGAGCAGACCGCAGCACACAGGCGAGACGCGCTGTGCTCCTCTACTAAAATCCAAAAGCAAGCTGCTTTTGGTGTGATTACTGTGCGGAGTAAGCTTCTCTAGGGGCATGGGATTTGATCGCCTTGCCCCGCACTATGACTGGATGGAGTTGATCGTTGCCGGCGGGTTGCTTCAACGCTGCCGCCTAGCTTGGCTTGGAGAACTCTCCGCCGAGCGGGTTCTGCTCGCCGGTGAGGGGCATGGGCGCTTTCTCGTTGCATTGAGTCAACGTCTTCCCAACGCAAAGATTACCTATCTCGATGACAGCGGGGTGATGCTGGATGTGGCTCGTAGGCGTTTGGAGCAAGTCCACCCATCCATCATGCCGCAGGTCGAGTGGTTGCATGCGTCCCTCCCAGATTGGAGTCCTCCCGCAGCGGGATTCGACTTGGTAGTGACAAACTTTTTTCTCGATTGCTTCGATGGCGACCTCCTGAAGCGCGTCGTGGATTGTCTTTCGACGGTGTGCGTTCCCGGCGGGCAATGGTTAATCAGCGATTTCACGGTCCCATCGCATCCTGCATTCAGAATACCCGCTACTCTTTCCCTGTGGCTCATGTATCGATTTTTCCGCATGACCACCAATCTGCCGGCACGTTCCCTGGAGTCTCCATTCCCCCAAATACAAGCCCATGGGTTCACAAGATCGCATACTCGCGATTCGCTCTTCGGTTTTCTCACCAGCCAATTGTGGTGCCGCGCACCGGGAGGAAACTAGGCGAGTCGAGGACGCAAGAGGATTCGATTGGGAGATCTGAACCCGAATTCTGAGGTTGAAGAAGTTTGAGACAGAATCGAAGCGCAGCGGAGAACGACTGTCGCAGACAGCCCTTTCACGTTGAGCCTATTTTTTATAGTGGTAGCGAAGTTGGAGAAGGAGAATGCCTGACTCTATCGGTCGGTAAACCAATCTGTGCTCTTCCGTGATCCGGCGTGACCAATATCCGGAAAGACCCTGTCGCAGTGGTTCTGGCTTGCCTATCCCTTCGAGCGGTGACCGCAAAATATCTTTTATGAGTTCGTTGATTCGTTTGCTTATCTTTTTATCTGTCTGAATCCAAAACTGATAATCTTCCCATGCCTGCAGCGTGAATGACAGATTCAATCCGTTAGATCCGAAAGGGATTTCTCGATAAGATTGCCTTTCTCGGCTGCCTCAATCGAATCAAACAATCGTTTGGCATTGGCAGGGCTTCGGAGAAGGTAAGCGGTCTCCTGCAGTGACTCGTAATCCTCCAGAGAGAGCATCACAACGGCCTGGTCACGATTGCGCGTAATGATCACGGGATCATGGTCAACGCAAACTCTGTCCATCGTGGAGGCGAGATTTTCTCTCGCTGCAGTGTATGTCATTGCCGTCATATGGACAGTATCATGCACATGTTTAAGGAAAGTGTCAAGGATGAGGCTTCATCGAAGGAATCGTGAATTTGCGCGGATTTACCCGAAAGAAAGCTCAATGGGAAACCTCCTAAGTTAAAAAATTATCCTGCTTGAAATGAATGGGTTATTTTTCCACAGATTTCGCAGAGTTCCGCAGATTAAACTTCAACCCAAATTCAGCTGTTGAAGAAGTTTGATACAGAATCGAAGCGCAGCGGAGAACGACTGTCGCAGGCAGCCCTGCAAGGGTGAGGCGTAGCCGAATCAATGAACAAGATTCACAGAATGGGTTAAAAGGTATAGGAATCGAACGGAAGGATTCCCTCTGGGTCGAGGCAAGTCCCTCAGTGCAAATTTTTAAATTCTGTAAATTCTGTCGAATATCCGTTTTCGGATTCAATGGTGTTACTTCCCCTTCAACCGCGCAGCGCCCGTGGTCCGCTGTCTATTGCATTCCCACTTGTGGAGAAAATCCCTCTGCGGAAATCGGTGAAATCTGCGGATGAAAAACCTTCGCGACTTTGCGCCTTCGCGGGAGGCAAGGTTAGCGGCCTTGGGCCATTTACGATATGTGGCCGAGGGAGCGGAGCGTTTCGAGGATGCTGGTGATTTGATCTTGGCGCTTTTTGTTCTTTCGGCCGAAGC
>RFZT01000231.1 GCA_009920585.1 bacterium | reverse complement strand
GATCCTGCGAATCAACTGAGCGGGAGCGAACGAGTCAAATGTGTAGCCCAGGGTGGGCAACCGGAGCGTAGCGCAGTAAGGAGGCAACGCACCAAGGCACGGAGGAGGGTTGGCAAAATCATGAACAGCAAAATCATTTTTTTAGGGGAGGGTGAGGTCCTCCTCGGGAAAAGACGTCAGTCCAACATATCCACACATTTTCAAAATGGGTCTCCCAGCAGAAACTTTATCATTGATGCTTAAGCGGCCAACTCGGTGAAGTCCTTGCTGACAGTAGCGGTGATTTGGTTTTCTTTTTTGCGGAGTTGCCGAAAATCACAGGCGGTTTGGATGTTGAACCAGAACAGGGCGCTTTGTTTGAAAAATTTGCCGGTTTTGAGGGACATTTCGGGAGTGATGCTGCAGCGACGAAGAACGATTTCGTTGATGCTTCGCGGGCTGATGCCGAGTGCTCGCGCGAGGGCGTTTTGGGAAATGCCCATGGGCACGAGATAGTCTTCGAGTAGAATTTCACCGGGGTTGAGTTCGCTCATGTTGGCTCACTTCATGGCGGAAAAAGCTCCATCGAGCTTGGACAGCAGAGCGAGGCCCTTTTTCGTCGAACCACGGGCTGCCATCGCGCGGAAGCGGGATTCCGCGTCGAACTCCGCGATGCTAATGGTGGCGAGTTCCTCAAAGAGCTTGTTGACGCTCATCTCGCGGTGCTTGGCAAGTTGGCGGATGCGGGAGTGTTTGTCTTCTGGAAGACGAATTGTCAGGGTGCTCATAAGCTGAATGTGGTTTAGCTGAATTGTTTTGGTGTCAAAATTCGGGTTTGGGGAAAGTGCAAATTGCCGCCTTTCAAATCGCGCGTGTTGTTGCTGATGATGGCGTCTGCCGCGCCTGCCACCGCGAGTTCGATGAGGTGGTTGTCCCCTTCGTCTGGCAGGTTGGGGCGCCAGAGGTAATAGACCTTCACCCACTCGCAGACAGAGAGGAAGGCTTCTAAGAGCACAAGCCTGTCTTTGGGTGTCAGCGGGCATTTCTTCATCAAATTGTCCCGTCCCAGCACATCCTCGTATTCGCTGAACAGGGTCACCCCTAACAGCGGCTGCGCCTTCCGTTTCAAACAGCGCCGGATCACCTCGCGATTGTCGCCGCCAGCCTTGCTCAGGAAAGCGCCGTGCAGCACATTCGTATCGACGACAACACGTGGAATCATCACTCTCATTTGATAGCATATATGCTATCAGTCTGTCAACTCTTGACTGGCACCTTGTCGGCCCCTGCATCCTGCCAGACAGTAGATGAAGGTTGCTGTTGACGAACCTTGAGGGTCAGTCCCACATATTCACATGTTTTTCCGGCGGTCGGTTGCTTTTGGGTTTTGGGATTGTGGTATGCCGCGCGAAGGGATTCTCTCTCACGAACACATGCCAGCGGGCGCTGGCTGGGAACCAAGCAAGCGGGGGTTTGCGCGGTAGGCTACATGAGTAGCCCGAAGGGTGAGACATTCCGGGAGGAATGCGAACCAACCCTGCCGCAGGCAGCCCGAAGGGCGAGATGAGCGGGAGCGAACGAGGCAACCGGAGCGCAGCGGAGAACACCCGTGCGATAGCGCATGCCCAAAGGGAAAGACAATCGAGCGCCGGGGCAGGCGCGAAATAGACTAACCGAAAGGTTGGCCCGAAGGGCGAATCGAGACCTTTGGGAAAGGTCGAGATAGACTGCCGCAAGGCAGCTCCGAAGGAGGAGCAGGTCGGGAGATCCTGCGAATCAACTGAGCGGGAGCGAACGAGTCAAATGTGTAGCCCAGGGTGGGCAACCGGAGCGTAGCGCAGTAAGGAGTCAACGCACCAAGACACGAAGGGGTTTTCAGGAAACCGCGCTGGGGGCTTCGGCGCTGGGGCGTCACAGGAAGGGTGGCAAAATCATGGACGGCAAAATCTTTTTTTAGGGGAGGGTGAGGTCCTCCTCGGCCCTGTGACATGACGAGCGAAGCCAACGTGGACGTTGGCGCTCCCGAGTGGCGAATATTCCAAACAGGCGAAATGAATTAACGGATTTCCACGACATTCAAGCCACAAAAACGAGCGGCCTTGGCTTGCCTGGCGTCCCCGGTGACGAACTCGGAGGTGCCGCAGAGTTGAGCAGTCGCGATATGCAGCAAATCCAGAGTCCTGCAGCCAGTGGTGGCGGTAGCACCGGGAATCATGCGAAGCGTAGCGTGGAATACGCGCCCGCAATCCAAGTCCACCCTTTGGAAGCGGCCCTCGGAGAGAAAATCGGACTCCATTTCAAGACAGGAATCGAGTTGAAGTGGCGTGATTTCGCCTCGATGAAGTTTAGCATGAAGGGCGTTGTGAAACTCCAGTTGCACGAGAAGCGGATAGGGAACCGGCAGTCGTCGGGCGCTCAGAAATTCTTGGACTTTTACGCTCAGTGGTTCCTTGACCACCAGCTTCAAGACGAGACCGGTATCAAGATAACACGGGATCACGAGTCACTCCGGAGATCGCTCAGGATCACATCCACAGGTGTGCCGGGTGCGAAATCGTGGCCCCATACGCGATTCCAGCGGGATGCGAGATCGGACCAGTCGATGGATTGCATGGAGGTATCACCGGTTGGCCCTGGCATCCTGCGTGATTTCAGGAATGACAAAAAATCACAAACTTCCCGGCGGATTTCCTCGGGAGCGGTTTCAATTTCCCTCAGCAGCGTTGCGGAGCTCATTCGTTCTTTAATAAACACGGCTATTCAGAGCGATCAAGAAGATTCCTGAAAGATCTGGGGAGGAACTGACCTTGCCGATGCATGGACTGATGGAGGCCTGTGGCGGAATTGTGAAGAGATTTCGAAGACGGAGGGGGAAGTTAGCGCTCCAACGCAAATCAGAGTAAGGATTTCAGGATGACAGGATGGCGCGGGGCGGAGGGTCTCTCACGAACACATGCCAGCGGGCGCTGGCTGGGAACCAAGCAAGCGGGGGTTTGCGCGGTAGGCTACATGAGTAGCCCGAAGCGACATGAGCGGGAGCGAACGAGGCAACGCACCAAGACACGAAGGGGTTTTCAGGAAACGGCGCCGACGGAGCGTCGCCCTCCAAAGTTCGCATGAGGACTTCGGCGCTGGAGCGTCACAGGAGGGTTGGCAAAATCATTTTTCTTGAGGGGAAGCTTGCCGGGCATTGACAATCTGAATCTTGGGGATGATGGTTGAGGCCATGAGTTCGCTGGCGGCTGAAATCGATCGTGTTCTTCAAAACCTGGACGCTCCCCGGGCCTCACGGCTGGAGCGCGTGCTCCGGGACAGCTTGGCGTTGGCGTTGAGGGAGCTATGCGCGGCCCGTGGATCGGAGCCGGTTCCAGCCAAAACACGCCGTGAGCAGTTCTCCCGCCGTTTCGCGCCGCTCACCTCACAGCCCGCCCGTGATTTGGACGATATTTTGAGCGAGAACCGCGGCGGGGCATGATCGTCGCGGCGGACGCGAGCTTCTTGGTTTCCCTCTACGGCGGGGATTGGAACACGCCTGCAGCCAGGGCGTGGATGGCGGCGAGTGCCGAGCCGGTTCTTCTCACCGGGGCCTTGAGATTTGAATCCGAGAACGCGTTGCGGTTGGCCTGTTTCCGGAGTCGGATCACGGCAGCTGAACTGGCGAAAGCCCTTGCAGATATCGCCGACGATCTGGATCAGGGCATACTGGTCGAGGCTGCCCTTGCCGCCGAAATGCACTGGGAAGAATGCCGCCGCATCAGCGCAGCGCAGACCCTTTCGACCGGGGCGCGCGCCTACGACATCACACATGTTGCCGCCGCAGTGCTTCTGGGAGCGGAAGTTTTTCTGAGTTTTGATGGGCGCCAACGCCAACTTGCGGTGCAAATGGGCCTGAAAGTGGAGCCGTGAATCCAGAATGCGCTGCCGGAGGAATTTTTCGCGCGGAAAAGGGGAGGGGAAGCTCGTAGCGGAAAATGCTGACACGCGGAAAATCTGAAATTCCTCCGTGGTCCCCGTGGCTCTGTGAAAGGAAAAATGCGGAGGGCAAAAAGGCGCCGACGGAGCGTCGCCCTCCAAAG
>RFZT01000024.1 GCA_009920585.1 bacterium | reverse complement strand
GTTCAAGCGAGGTGGTATCAAGATTCATAATTTGATCAGATTTCTATGGAAAGACAGCCAGCAAAGCGGCTAAGAGCGCTGTTGGCAAGCGGCAATCAACTTTTGAGATGCAGGGAGGAGGGGAGCTAATCCTCGTCTTCTTCCTCGGCGCCCTTTTTGTAAGTGAGGCCTCGGAGTTTGCCCTCGATAAAGGCATCGATATCGCCATCCATCACGGCCTGGATGTCGCCGGTTTTCACGCCGGTGCGAAGATCTTTGACCATTTGGTAGGGCTGGAAGACATAGCTGCGGATTTGGTTGCCCCAAGCCACATCGCCCTTTTCTCCGTATTGGCGGTCCACCTCAGCGCGTTTTTTGTCGCTTTCGATTTGGAAAAGCTTCGCTTTGAGCAACTGGAGAGCGAGTTCGCGGTTGCGTCCCTGACTGCGTTCCGCTTGGCAAGCCACGACGATGCCCGAAGGAATGTGAGTGAGGCGGCAGGCGGTCTCAACCTTGTTCACGTTTTGGCCTCCCTTGCCGCCCGCACGGAAGGTGTCGAGCTTGATGTCGGCTTCGTTGACTTCCACTGGCACGTCTTCGATTTCCGGAATCACGTCCATGCTGGCAAACGACGTGTGGCGGCGCTTGTTTGAGTCGAATGGGGAAATGCGAACCAAGCGGTGAACGCCGCGTTCCGTCTGGAGATAGCCATAAGCGTTCTCACCGGTGACCCGTAATGTGGCGGATTTGATGCCGGCTTCTTCACCGAGTTGGATATCCGTGATGCTGTATTGGATGTCGTGGCGTTCCATCCAGCGCTGATACATTCGCAGGAGCATATCCGCCCAGTCGCAAGATTCCGTTCCACCCGCGCCGGCATTGATTGTCATGAAGGCGGGGCAGTTGTCGTAATCCCCCGAGAGCAGCGACGCGATCTCGAATTTATCGAGATCTTTTTGGATCGAAGAAAATTCTCCCATCACTTCAGCGACCGCGGCGGCTTGATTTTCCGGAGCTTCTTCAGCGGCGAGTTCCTTCAGGATATCGAGATCGGCGACTCGAGATTCGAGAGTTTGGAGTGGGTTGATTTTTCCACGCAGGGAGGAAACTTCAGCGACTTCGCGTTGGGCGCGTTCGCGGTTGTCCCAGAATCCAGGATCGGCCATGCGGGCCTCGATTTCCGCTAAGCGGCGAGTGAGTGTGGGTAAGTCAAAGAAACCTCCGCAACGAGGCCAGTCTGGCTTTGGTCGCGGAGGTATCGAGTGTCTGCAGTTCGTCGCTCATAAAAGGGGCCTAAACTATCAGCCTGGATAGCGTCGGCAAATGAAATCAGGGGTTCGCCGGTTTGGCGGTGATAGCGGCGGGTGTCGGGCCGGGGGAGTCGAGGCGGTAAATGGTCTCGCCTTCCTTCATGACGCCAATTTTATCGCGGGCGATGGCTTCAACGTATTCCGGGTCGTTTTTTAGGAGATCCACTTCACGGCTGCGCTGTTTGCGGAGGAGTTCCTCCGCGGAGAGTTTGGATTTCTCTTTGGCCAGTTGGCTCGAGAGGTCTTTTTTACGCGTCCACTCTGGGTAGAATGCCATCATCAAGAAAGCCAACGCACCCATGACGATGAGGAGGCTAATGAGGCGGTTCGCCATGCTCCAGACTTCGGGATTGCGGCGGCGTTTGGAACTGAGTTGTTGCACGAATGTATGCCTACTCGATGCGCCACGAAATGCAAACCCCTCTTCATTTGGAATGCGGGGCATCGAGACTCAGTCTAGGTTGTGGAATGGTCTCGTCATGGGCAAAAAATCAGCAAATGCATCCCAAGCTTGCTCCCGCCAGCGCTATCGGTAGATTGTAAGTTATGTTTTTTAGTTGCTGTACAAGGAGTCTCATTCTAAAGCGTCCTATTTTTTAATGGTCATGGAAGCTTTGAAAAACTCGATTATGAATCCTCTCGAGGAGCGAATTTTGTACAAATTCCGCAACGGGCTGCTTCTTGCCGAGGCGCTCACGCATCCGAGTATTTCTCTCGAACGGAAAAACTATCCATTTGATAATCAGCGTCTCGAATTTTTGGGAGATTCTGTGATCCAGGTTTCCGTGACCGAGCATCTTTTCCGTATGTTTCCCGATTTTGGCGAGGGTCAGCTCACGAAGCTTCGTACACGCATCGTCTCACGCACAGCGCTGCGCAATCGCGCGGCCAAGCTGGATCTCGGTTCCTACATCATGATGGGTCGCGGAGAGGAATCCAGCGGGGGGCGGGAAAGAGCTTCGACACTGGCCGATGTCTTCGAATCTCTCGTTGGTGCGATCTACCTCGATGGAGGATTCGATGCCGCTCGTATTTTTATTCTACGTCAGATGGAGGAAGTCTTCACGGAGATCGCCAACCAACCGGAAGAAATCAATCCCAAGGGATTTTTGCAGGAAATCCTGCAAGCGATCGAACCCGCCGCACCGGAATATCAGATCCTTTCGCAAAGCGGTCCGGAACATTCGAAAAACTTCATTTGCAGTGTGGTTTGGAATGGTCAGGAACTCGGACGCGGATGCGGATCGAGTAAAAAGGAAGCGCAAGTCGCCGCTGCCCAAGTCGCGCTCAGCGAACGCCATTGGGAAAAATCCGAAAAAGTGCCGACGCCTTTGCTGAATCTCCAAAATTAATGATCTATTCTCTTTCTTTGCAGTCCGTCGGTATCGCTGTCGGTGTCTTGTTGCTCTTGGGTCATGCGGCAGCATGGGTGGGTGGTCCAAAGGCGATGGCTTTTGCTAAGGCCTTTCCCCGCTCTAGGGCAGCGGCGACGATTTTATTGATGATGGCGGCTGTGTGGGCGTTCTTTCTCGTTCAGGATGTCGATCTGGGGGAATTTTCGAAGCTTCGTCAAATCATGCTCACGGGCATCGTCGCCGGCGCGATTCTTGCGTGGCTTTACGTGGAAGAATTTTTGGCAGCGAGGGCGCTTGGAATGCTCCTGCTGTTGGCCGCCGAGGTGTTGCTTGAGTCCGCTGTGCTGCGCACGGAGACGAGTCGATTGCTGCTTGTGACGCTGGCCTACGGATGGGTGCTGGCGGGCTTGTTCATGGTCGGCATGCCCTACCTTGTGCGCGATGCGATCAAGGTGGTCACAGCTTCGACGACACGTTGGAAGTTAGTCTGCCTTGGTGGCGTCGGTTACGGTGTGGCGCTACTGGTATGCGCTATTCTTTTCTGGTAGCCGATTTTTAGGCGCCGATGGTTTCTTGAAGCAATCCGGCAATGCGATCGGCATGCTGATCGATCACATCTTGTTCCCGACCTTCCAGAAGGAGGCGGATTTTTGGCTCTGTACCGGAGTAGCGAAGGAGGACGCGGCCCTTGCCTTTCAAGGTCGATTCGGCTTCGTTGAGAAGCGACTGAAGGCCTGCGATTGTTTCTAAGTCCGGCTTGTCCTTCACGCGAAGGTTGCGCTGGGCTTGCGGGTATTTTTTCAGGACTTTTTTGAGTTCGCTGAGCGGTTGGCCGGTCTCAATCATGACGCGGAGGATCTGAAGCGCGCTCACGATACCGTCCCCTGTGGTCGCGAAGTCGCCGAAGATCATGTGTCCGCTCTGCTCGCCACCGACATTATAGCCTTCGCGAAGCATGGCCTCGATCACGTAGCGATCGCCGACTTTGGTGCGGAGCACGCGGCCGCCATGGGCTTCCAGTGTCTCATCGAGTCCGAAGTTGCTCATCACCGTAGCGACGAGTGTATTTCCGTTCAGGCATCCGCGTTTGAGGTAATCGACGGCGGCGATGGCCATGATCTCGTCGCCGTCGACGAGTTCGCCATTTTCATCGCAGAGTAACATCCTGTCGGCGTCGCCGTCATGCGTGATGCCGATCTGGGCCTTGCATTCTTGGGTGAAGCGCTGGATGTGCTCGGGATGCGTGCTCCCGCAATCGGTGTTGATGTTAGTGCCGG
Source organism: bacterium (assembly GCA_009920585.1). Taxonomy (GTDB): domain Bacteria; phylum Verrucomicrobiota; class Verrucomicrobiia; order Chthoniobacterales; family Terrimicrobiaceae; genus UBA967. The sequence goes on along the minus strand of RFZT01000024.1, from coordinate 10,485 downwards.
TAGGGTGGTTGTTGTGAACGATCAGATCGGCTCCAAGCTCACGAAGAATGCATGGGCTGGATTTGTAGGCGGCGCCATTGGCGCAATCTAACGCGATGCGAAGGGATTCGAGAGTGAAGCCGCGCGGGAAGCTTTGCTTCGCAAATTCCACGTAGCGTCCCAAGGCATCATCGATGCGGTGCGCCTTCCCGATCTTGGTCGCGGTGGGGCGGATGGTCTCGATCTCGCCGCTGAAGACGAGATTTTCGATCCGAGCTTCGATTTCATCATCCAGCTTATACCCATCGTGGCGGAAAAATTTGATGCCGTTGTCTTCGTAGGGATTGTGGGATGCGGAGAGGACGATGCCGGCGTCGGCGCGGAGCGAGCGCGTGATGTAGGCGACGCCCGGCGTGGGAAGCGGGCCGATGAGAAGGGCATCGCAACCGAGCGAGGTCAAGCCCGCGACCATCGCGTGCTCGAGCATGTATCCGGAGAGGCGGGTATCTTTGCCGATGACGATTTTCAAGCGTCCGCTACGGGCGTGAGCGCGGGTTTCTGCAAAGACGTGGGCTGCGGCGCGACCGAGTTTGAGTGCGGTCTCGGCTGTGACGGGCTCGATATTGGCGACTCCGCGAACGCCGTCAGTTCCAAAAAGTTTTTTTTGATTCATGTCTATTTAAAAGGGATTTTGGGTGCCTCATTGCTGGTGATGCCAGCAGCCGGACCGCGACCAAAATCATATCGATCGGGTGTCCGAGCGACGTTCTGCTTGATGAGATACCAGAGTGCTAGGGCCAGAATCAGGCTCGAGAGTTTGGCCTTCCAGTTGTTCAGGATGATCGCTTTCATATTTTTCGTGGAGCAGAAGCTTGCTCAGGCGCTGGCGGAATTTTTCCACACTGAGATTTCGTTCAATGATCCCGCCGTGACAAATCGAAACTTGGCCGGTTTCCTCAGAGACAATGAGCATGACGGCATCCGACTCCTCGCTCAGGCCCAGACCCGCTCTGTGGCGCAGGCCGAGGTTGCGATCGAGGTCTTCGCGTTGGGTGAGGGGAAAAATGCAGGCGGCGGCAACAATGCGGTCGCCACTGACGACAACGCCACCATCGTGCAGAACCGTCTTGGGGTGAAAGATCGTCAAGGCGAGTTCCTTTGAGAATTCCGCATCCAAAGAAACGCCGGTCTCAATGACGGTCTTGAGATGGATGTCACGTTCGATGGCGATGAGGGCGCCGAATCCTTTACTGGCCAACTCAAAAACGGCGTCAGTGATGTCCTCGATGGTTTCCCTTTCCTCAAAGGAAGAGGAGAAAAAGCGATGACTACCCAACTCTGTGAGGGCGCGCCGCAACTCGGGCTGGAATATCACGACCAGCGCGATGGCCAGAAAGACAGAAATGCTCCGCAGTAGCCAACTGATCACCTCCAGATTGAGAATTTGAGAGACGAGCGTGAGGGTGAGAAATACCAAGGCTAGGCCGATCAGGATCCGCGCCCCGTGGGTTCCTCGGAGATACGTGTAGATGTAGTAAATGACGACAGCCAGAATCCCTACCTCGACGGCGGAGGTCCATTGCTGGCGCAAAAATAGGGTGGATTGCTCAAACATGATTTAGGATGGCCTCCGTCATGCGCAGGGCATCGTGGTGGGGGTTCACATCGTGAACGCGAAAGATCCTTGCTCCTCGCTCGCGGCAGAGGGAGGTGGTCGCCACGCCAGGCCAGAAGCGGTCTTCCATCGCTGTCGAACCCGCCAACCAGCCTAGAAACGACTTGCGGGAAGCGCCGACGAGGATCGGGTGTCCGGTTTTTGCAAATGAACCGATCCCTGCGAGCAACTGGCGATTGTGCGCAGGTGTTTTTCCAAAACCAATTCCTGGGTCGAGGGCGATGCTCATGGGATCGATGCCAGAGGATAAAGCGAGAGCGACGGACTGTCGAAAAAAATCCCCGATTTCGCTCATGATATCCTGATAGGCGGGGGCATCCTGCATCGTGCGGGGCGTCCCTTTCATGTGCATAATGATGACGCCGGCTCCGGATTGAGAAACCACGCTTGGCATATTGGCATCTCCACGCAGGCCGGTGATGTCATTGATAATGTCCGCGCCCGCATCCATGGCGGCCTGAGCGACGGCAGCCTTGTTGGTATCAATCGAAATCAAGGCCTTCGTCTCTTGGCGTAGTCTCTGGATCACGGGGATCACGCGCTGGATTTCCTCTTCGAGCGGGACGCTTTGAGATCCCGGGCGGGTTGATTCGCCTCCGATATCAAGGATGTCCGCTCCTTCCTCAACGAGCCTTAATGCGTGGGTGCAAGCAGCGAGGGGATCAAGAAAAGATCCCCCATCGGAGAAGGAATCCGGGGTGACGTTGACAATCCCCATCAGCAGCGCGCGGTGCGTGAGATCGAGCGACTGACCCCGAACTTTCCAAATCACTTTTTGAGTCGGATGGATGCCGAGCGACCGTGCGCGTCGAGTCCCTCGATGGCGCTGAAGGTCTCGAGGAATGGCAGCGAGGCGCGCAGCGAGTCTTCGTCATACATCACCACGCTCGTACGACGTTGGAATTGATCCACCGTGAGTCCTGCGAAAGATTTTCCAGCCCCGCCGGTCGGTAGTTCGTGGCTCGGACCAGCGAGGAAATCGCCTGCGACAACGGGTGAGAGACCGCCGAGGAAAATGGCTCCCGAAGTGTGGAGTGAGAGCGAGACCTCGCCGGGAAACTCCGTCGCGATGGAGACGTGCTCGGCGGCATAATCGTTGGCGACTTGAATGGCGGCATCCATGTCCTTGACGAGAATGAGGAGTGTGTTTTTGAGAGCCTTGGCGAGTTCTGCGGGACGTTTCGAGAGCTTGGATTGACGCTCGATCGCCTTAGCCGTGCCGGTCAGGATTTTTTCAGAATCGGTGACCAAGATCGCTTGGCTCCCGTGGCCGTGTTCGGCTTGAGCAAGAAGGTCGGCCGCGATCCAGTCGGGCTTGGCCTTCTTGTCCGCGATCACGAGCACCTCGCTCGGGCCCGGAAGGAGGTCGATGGCGACCGCTCCCAAAACCTGACGCTTGGCTTCGACGACATAGGAATTTCCTGGGCCAAAAATCTTTTGCACCCGGCGGATCGTTGGGGTCCCGTAGGCCATGGCAGCAACAGCCTGAGCGCCGCCCACGCGGTAGATCTCAGTGGCTCCGCAAAGACTGAGGGCCGCCAGAAGAGCGGGGTGAACTTTGCCGTCCGGACCGGATGGAGTCGAGGCCACGATCTCGGCTACACCAGCAGTGGAAGCTAAAGTGCAAGTCATGACCGCTGTTGAAACGAGTGGGGCTGTGCCGCCGGGGATATAAATGCCAACGCGGCGGAAGGGCTCATGACGCTCACCGACGATCGCGCCTTGGCGGTTTTTCATGAACCAACTTTTTTTCAAGCTCCGTTTTGCAAAGGCTTTTACATTCGCCTTGGCGGCTTGAATCGCTTTCGCGGTTTCGGCAGGGAGTGCGGCCAAGGCGGAGGCGACTTCCTGAGGTGTCACGGGAATCCCACGAGCTTCCAAATCGGGGCCGCCGAATTTTTTTGTATAACGCAGGAGTGCGGCATCGCCCTCTTTGGCAACGGCGGAGAGGATTTCTTCCACTGATCCCTTGACGGCGGGATCAGATGCAAACCGGCGATTTAAATCCAGCAACTGGCGCTGGTAGCCCTTGTCACTCGGACGAAGAATTTGCATTGGGGATTATTTGACGTAGGCCACGATGAAGGCGGCGATGAAGATATTCACCTCATAACGGAAGCGCGGTAGAGTCCAGCGCACCCAGATGAACAGCACCAAAAGGGCGATCACCTTGGCGAAGAAGACGCCGATATTCATGAGGCCAAATAGCACGCCGGGAATACCTGGAAAGGATCCGTCCGGCAGAAGAGGGAGGCTCCAGCCACCGAGGAAAAGCGTCACGATCACACCGGAACCGGCGATCATTGCGGCGTATTCACCAAGGAAAAATAGCGCAAATCCCATTCCGGAATATTCCGTGTGGTAGCCGCCGACGAGTTCCTGCTCGGCCTCGGGAAGATCGAAGGGAAGGCGGTTCGTCTCCGCGAACATGGCGATGAGGAAAATCACGAAAGAAATCAGCATGGGGATCCAGAGCAGAATCCTCTGAAGCGAAAATCCGGCGACGAATGCACCAAGGATGCCTTGGATGTCTGCGGAGAGAATCATTTGCCAATTCAGGCCCTTGGCCCAAAAAGGAGCGACCATCCAGCCATTCTCACGTTGCCAAAGCACGATGTCGGGCATGCTCAGTGTACCGCAGACCATGAAGACCGGGATCACCGAGAGACCGAGTGCCAGTTCGTAGGAGATCATCTGCGAGCTCGAGCGGATGCCGCCGAGGAAGGGGTATTTCGAGTTCGAGGCCCAGCCGGCCAGCACGATGCCATAGACCCCAAGCGAGGAAACGGCGAAAACGTAAAGAACGCCCACGTTGATATTGGCGATCACCATCGGAACTCCAAATAAAGAACTTCCGAAGGGCAGCACCGCCAATACGAGGATCGCTGGGACCATTGCGAGCTTCGGCGCGATGTAGAAATAAAATTTGTTTACGTCATTCGGGATGAAGTTTTCCTTCAGCAGAAGCTTGAGTGCGTCGGCAATCGGTTGGCCAAGACCTAAGATCCGAAACTTGGTGAGCGGAATGCCGGTTCGATTAGGACCAACACGATCTTGGACCCAAGCGCAGATTTTGCGTTCGGCGTAAACTGTGTAAGAAACGAGACCTAGGATCACGCCTAGGAGGCCGAGGGTCTTTGCCAACGAGGTCCACACCAAAAAAACCTCCGGTTGCATGAGCGCGGTAAGGATGTTCATAAAAAACGAATCGTGATTAAAGCGGACACAGCCCGTGTGTCGAGTCGCAAGCTGGAGAAAAGTCGGTTTTTATGGGTTTTGGGTTTTTGTGAACCGGCCTTCGTTATCCACATGAGCGGTAGCAATGGACTGGGCTTCATCGGCTAATTTCTTCAATTTGGCGACTTGGGCCTCGGTTGGAGTCTCCCCTTGGGTCTCGATGATGACGATGCGGATTTTTTTGATTCCCTCCACGAGGGCCGTGACCATTTCGGTCTTCTTGAGGTCGGGATTCAAGGTGTCCAAGCGGTCAATAAAGTAGTCAATGACATCGGCCTTCGAGAGAATATTGGCCTTCGCGGGACTGTATTTTTCGGCGGTGCTGGTGGCTCCGATCTGGAATCCGCGAAGCCATCCACCGAGGCTGACCATGTGGGCCATTTCCTCGTCGCGGAGCTCCATCATGGTATTTTCGACGTCCTCTTGGGTGCGAACCAACTCCTGGCGCATCCCGATCCAATCACCCTTGTCGCTCAAATCCAGCAGGCTTTTGCTGCGTTTGGTCAGTCGCTCTCCAATGCCGAGCGCCCGGGCTTGGCGAATGAGTTCCTTGCCGACGTCTTGAACGTCCTTGGGACGTTCGGCGATGGTGAGAATAAAGCCGTCGGCAACAAGTGAGCCAAAATGGATAGCCGTTTGCAGGCGGTTATTAAAAGTGGAGTCACGGGCGCCGTCCTCAAGAAGCTTGAGGGGTACCGGGCGGAAGGCCTCCAAATCGTTAAGTAGGGTAGCGATCGAGGGTGAGGTGACAGGATTGACGCCGAGTTCTTCGCGCATGTGCTCATCCGAACTGGCTTTCAATTCCGCCTCGATGTCGTTTTGAGCGCGGGCCGAAAATGGAAGCAGTAACCCGATAGTTGCTATGATGGGAATGGCCTTATGCACGATTTGAACCTCAGCAGACCAGTGACACGACTTGCAATCAAGAGAGAAACTGCTTTCGCAAATTTTCTTTCGGGTGCAAAATAGATCCCATGATCATCGGAATTCCCAAGGAGATCAAAACGCAGGAGCATCGCGTGGCCCTTCTCCCTTCCGCGGCCTATCAACTCATCAAGCACGGCCACAAGGTCGTGGTGGAAACCCAGGCAGGAGCCGACATCGGTTTCTGCGACCAAAATTATCGGGATGCCGGCGCTGAGATTGTTCAGGAACACGCCGAGGTCTTCGAGCGCGCGAATATGATCGTGAAGGTCAAGGAGCCGTTGCCTTCGGAATACTCCCTGCTTCGGAAAGATCACACGCTTTTCACCTATCTCCACCTCGCCGCGAACCGCTCGCTCACCGAGGCGCTCATGAAAACCGGGGCGACCTGTATCGCTTATGAAACTGTGACGGTGAATCGCCGCCTTCCCTTGCTCGAGCCCATGAGTGAAATCGCGGGCCGCATGTCCGTGCTGGTGGGAGGGTATTTTTTAGCGAAGCATAACGGGGGCAAGGGCGTGCTCCTCGGGGGCGTGCCTGGCGTGCTACCCGGAAAAGTGGTCGTCATCGGCGGGGGAACATCGGGAGTGAATGCCGCCCGCATGGGCACTGGCCTCGGTGCGGATGTCACCATCCTTGAGGTGGACCTCGAGCGGATGCGCTTCCTCGATATCACCATGAATACGGCGCACACGCTGTATTCCAATGAGTCGAGCCTCATTGATCTTCTCCCAGGTGTCGATCTGTTGATTGGGGCGGTGTTGGTGCCCGGTGCCCGTGCGCCAAAGTTGATCACCCGCGAGATGCTGCGAATCATGAAACCGGGCAGCGTCGCGGTGGATATCGCGATCGATCAAGGCGGTTGCTTGGAAACCTCACGTCCCACCACCCATGACAACCCGACCTTTGTGGAAGAGGGTGTCGTGCATTATTGCGTCGCGAATATGCCTGGCGCCTACGCCCGCACAGCCACACAGGCTCTCGCGAATGCGACATTCCGTTACATTGAGGCCTTGGCTGATTTTTCGCTCCCCGAAGCCGTTCGGCGGATGCCCGGTCTCGCGGAGGGTGTGAGCATTTTTGATGGGGGCGTCACATGTAAAGCAGTTGCCGAAGCCCATTCTCTCGACTACACGCCATTTGTTCCATGAGTACGCTTGAACAGGAAATTCACACCATCGGCCGCCAAGCTCGCGAGGCAGGGCGTTCGCTAGCCCGCCTCACTGCGGATCAAAAAAACGCCATTCTTGTGGCGATGGCCGACGAGATTCTGACCCGCACTCCAGAAATCCTAGCCGCTAATACGCTGGATACCTCCGCTGCCGAAAAAGCCGGACTGACCAGCGCGTCGATTGATCGCCTAAGGCTCACGGAAAAGCGCATTGCGGATATGGCCGCCGGCATCCGGCAGGTGGCGAGTCTCAACGACCCCGTAGGGGAAATCCTGCGTTGCTGGACCCGTCCGAATGGCATCGAAATTTCGAAAATCCGAACCCCGATCGGCGTCATCGGCATCATCTACGAATCCCGTCCGAATGTGACCGCAGATGCTGCCGTCTTGTGCCTCAAGACCGGCAATGCGGTGATCTTGCGGGGCGGGTCGGAGGCGCTGTCTTCGAACCTCGCGATCGCCGGTGCGCTTCAAGCTGGCGGAGCCCGTGCGGGATTGCCAGACGGCGCCGTTCAGCTCATTCCCACCAAGGATCGTGAGGCCGTGAAAATCATGGCGGCGATGAATCAATACATGGATGTGATCATCCCCCGTGGCGGTCACTCGCTCATCGAGACCGTTGTTTCCTCCGCCCGCATGCCTGTGATCAAGCACTACGACGGAGTCTGCCACGTTTACGTCGATCGTGAAGCAGATCTGAAAATGGCGACCGCGATTTTAATCAATGGCAAATGCCAGCGCCCTGGAGTTTGCAATGCTGTTGAAACCCTGCTTGTTCACCGCGACGTGGTGGACCCAAACTTCAGCGAGGCGGACGAGGCTTCCTGGAGGACCGAATACCTTGACCTCATTCTTTCGCTCCGGATTGTCGGCAGTCTTGAAGAGGCCGTCACCCACATCGAGACTTATGGATCTCACCATAGCGATGCCATCATCAGCGCCAACACCGCCACGGCCGAGGAATTCTTGGCTGCGGTCGACTCCGCCACGGTTTATTGGAATGCCTCCACGCGCTTCACGGATGGCGGCGAGTTTGGATTTGGAGCGGAGATCGGCATCAGTACCGACAAACTCCATGCCCGCGGTCCCATGGGGCTGGAGGAATTGACGACCTATAAATACCTCATCCGCGGGAACGGTCAGGTCCGCCCATGAAGACCCTGCAAATCCACTACGAGGGGCACGTGCAAGGTGTCGGGTTCCGTTATTTAGTCAAAAATCTCGCACGCGAATACGATGTATCCGGATCTGTCAAAAACTTGCCTGACGCTCGTGTCGAGCTCATCGTGAGCGGAGACACGAGCGAGGTGAAAGATTTTCTAGAGGGCATTCGCACAAGCTCTCTCAAGGGTCACATCACACTTGAGTCATCATCCGAAATCCCGCTTCCCGCAGGCCTTCGAGGCTTTCACATTGTTTCATGAGCATACCCGCCGTCCAAATCGAGAATATCACGAAGATTTTCCCCGTTCCCCTTCGCCGCAGGCGCATCACGGCGGTTCGCAATCTGAGCCTCACCGTTCAGCCTGGCGAGGTCTATGGGCTTCTCGGCCCTAATGGTTGTGGGAAAAGCACGACACTCAAGATGCTTTTGGGCCTGGTGACTCCGAATCAAGGTCGGGCCCTCATTTGCGGGAAGGACAGCCGGGAATACCGAAGTCGGCGCGACGTTGGCTTCCTTCCCGAAAATCCCTATTTCTACAAATTTCTCACGGCCACCGAAACGCTGGTTTTCTACGGTCGGATTTGTGGGATGCGCGGATCGGCGCTGAAAAAGCGGGCCGAAGAACTGATTGATCTGGTCGGTCTCAATGACGCCCGTGACCGCCGCGTGGCCGGCTTTTCGAAAGGCATGCTGCAACGCATCGGCTTGGCGCAGGCTCTCATTCAGGATCCGAGTCTCGTCATCCTAGATGAACCGACGGCCGGAGTGGATCCTGCGGGATCTCACCAGATCCGCGACCTCATCCTCGATCTCAAAAAACGCGGCAAGACCGTCCTCCTCACATCCCATCTTCTCGAGCAGGTACAAGAAATCTGCGATCGCGTTGGCATCATGGCCCGCGGGGAAATGATTCGCGAAGGGAGTCTCGATGAACTCGTACGCGTGGAGGGTCAGACGCAATTCATTGTTGAAAATGCGACGCCCGAGCTTCGCGAGCAAATGGAACAACTCATCAACAAATCCGGCGCCAAACTCGTAGCCGCCCGCCAGCCTCAGCGCTCGCTGGAAAGTGTCTTTCTCGAGCTCACGGCTCCCCGTTCATGAGAGCCTTTATTACCGGTACGGATACCGGCGTTGGCAAAACCTTTGTCGTTGCCTTGCTGACTCGAGCCCTTCGCAAAGCGGGCTTCGATACCGTCGCACTCAAGCCACTTTGTTCGGGCGAGCGCGATGATGTCGCTATCCTTGCCGAGGCTTCCGGTAGTGTTCTTACACTGGAGGAAATCAATCCCATTTGGCTTCGCACGCCAGCCGCACCGTTGGTCGGAGCCGCTCTGGAGCAGCGCGCCATTTCGCTTGATGATCTCGAGTTTTGGTTCAACGGCGTAGCCGCAACCCGACAATCGATTCTCGTTGAAGGCGCGGGCGGGTGGTTGGTTCCTGTGACCGGAACGGAAACCCTCGCCGACGTCGCCTGCCGATTTGCCCTGCCCGTGATCCCTGTTGTGGCCAATAAACTCGGCTGCATTAATCACGCCCTACTCACGATTGAGAGTATTCGCGCTCGCGGACTGGAGTGCCCGGGGTTGATTCTCAACTCCGCAACCGAGCCGGATGATGTCGCTAAACAAACCAACCGCGATGTCCTTTCCCAATTCACAAATGTTCTTGTGGAAATCGGGTGCGGACAGACGGAAATAAGCGCATCGGAATTAAGGCGGATTTTTCCTCTTGCATAAAAATCTTTTTCCGCCATTCTCTCCAACCCTATTCAACTTAGTCTTCTTATGGCATACGCAGTGATACAAACAGGTGGCAAACAATATCGAGTCGAGTCCGGTAACGAAATCGACGTCGAAAAACTCGACGCGGAAGTCGGTACGGATATCAATTTTTCCGAAGTTCTTCTCGTATCCGATGGAGCTGATCTTCAAGTCGGCGAGCCCTTCGTCTCCGGCGCCAAAGTCAGCGCCGAGGTCGTCGATCAATTTAAGGATGACAAAGTGATCGCTTTCAAATTCCGCAGACGTAAGGGCTACCACCGCACCGTCGGTCATCGCCGCCAACTTACCCGTCTCAAAATCAAAACCATCTCCACCAAGTAAAATCTCATGGCCCATAAAAAAGGACAAGGCAGTGTCAAAAACGGACGCGACAGCATCAGCAAGCGTCTCGGTGTGAAAAAATTTGGCGGCGAGTCCGTCATCGCCGGTAACATCATTCTTCGTCAGCGTGGTACCAAGTTCACTCCTGGTCGCAATGTTGGCCTCGGCCGCGATTACACGATCTGGGCACTTGTTGACGGTCACGTCAAGTTTGACCGCAGCGGCCGTC
>RFZT01000230.1 GCA_009920585.1 bacterium | reverse complement strand
AACCAACTGTCTGGTAAAAACATTTTAGCGAGGTTCAAAAACAGCGAATTGAACAACGTAAAAGTAAACGGCAATGCGTGGACCATTTTTTACCCAGTGGATGAAGAAGCGAATGACACGTCGCTGGTTAAAAAGCGAATGGGAATGAATTAGAAGAAAAGCGTTACATTAGAGGTTCAAACACTACGTATAATGTCAATGAGGAATGCGCGGGTTTTTGTGCGCAAATTCTTTCCAAAGCTGTACTGTAAGTTTAACCCGAATCCGGCTTTTGAAGTGAAATTTCGGGGCTGAAATCCGGCTCAAATCGTGCATCCGGCGATAGCCAACCCGCTCCATTTCTCCTCCGAGGTTGGTGGACGAGCCAAAGGCGGCGCGATTGATTTTCCTGTTTTCAACGCGCCCTCGATCAACGCGATGTGTTTCTTGAGTCCTCCCCAGCTTTCGGAAAACCTCACCACCACTTCCCGCCCTTTCCGTCCCAAGATCGCTCCTCCCACGAACACTGCCGCCCGCATCGTCGAGGGCTTGCTGTATCCACTCTGCCGGGTCACCGCCGCTTGGTAAAGCGAGAGCAGGTTGTAGCTCAACACTACCCCGAGGAACGCCGCCTCCGTCGCGAAAAACGCCTTCGTGCAAAACCCGTCCGCATGTAGATCGTTCTTCATCTCCTCAATCCGTTGCTCCACCGGCGCACGCCCGTTATAGTCCCTCCAAATTTCCACCGCCGACTCCGTTCGGTTGCTCACCCAAACCCGGTAGGTGTAGCCCGGCACATCCAAGAGCTTGCGCCCCACGGCATCCTTGCCCTCCCGGATCCTCTCCCACAACACCACAAAGCGCCTCTCCACATTCCAGCACCCGAGCTGGATCCGCAGCTCGCTGACCTCGTAACCGCCCTCCACCACCGTCCAGTCCTTGATCCCCGAAAGCATTCCCTTGAGCGGCGCTCCCAATCGCGCCACCACGATGTAGGGGAGCCCCTGTTCCTCCAAGAATCCCAAAAGCTTCTGATCGAAAAAACCGCTGTCCGCCCCCTCCTTCAAAAACTCCACCACATTCCGGCCCGCCCCCGTGTTCCCTGGTCGCAACCATGTGTGCAGCACAAAGGGCATCTCCGCGAGCACCGCCAGGATCGGATGGTGACTCTTGCGCCCCGGTCTCCCCGGGTTGTAACCCTTCGCCGCCCCTTCTTGGTTGCCCTCCCGCAAAAACACCGTCGAATCCAAGTCCAGTGAGAACCCCGCCTTCGGCGCCTCTATCAAATCCAGCATCCACCTCCAGAGCGGTCGCTAGAACGCCTCGATTCTCGCCTGCGTGAAGCGGTGGAAAAATCTCCGAATCGCGTCCTCGCCAGGAAACCTCTCCACACCCAGCAGCGCATGGAACGCCTTGTCGTGCCGCAACCAACCCGCATGCGCAAACCGACTCGCTCCCACCACCACCGCGCTCATAAAGGCCAAGAGTGCTCCGGAGCGATCGCATTAGGCGAGCGATACTCAAAGGGCATCACCTCTGCAACCCGCTTCGCAAATCCCAAGGCCCCCAGCCACGCGAAAAACGAAGCCATCCCAGCAAATGACGTTACCGCCTTTGGCGTGCTCTGCAATTTGATCTCGCCAGAACCGAAAAGAGGCGTGAATTAAAATGTATCGTTTTGTGCGGGGTTGGCGGTGTCGGTTTTTTTCACACCTCTACTGTGCATCTACCTCTCCGCTCAAAACGATCTTTTTAAAAAGCCGTTTTTGGGTTTATATAGATGGTATAACAACCCCTTTTTAAGGGTCGACTCAGTAGAGTCGGTAGACCCAGCCGGAAGACGAGGAGCAGATGCTAATGACCGTCGCGGGGGGCTTTACCCTCCTTAGTAAAAAGCGAATCTTAACCTTCAACGCTTCTTTTTCGATCGGTTGCGCATGTTGATGAGATTCGAAAATAACTCGAGACCTTGGTCGGCCATAATTTGGCTGATAGCACGAAATGCTACAGGCCATGACCGCCGAGGTCCATGGCCCGGCTCTCGAATCGGCAGTAGCAGCAGGAGGCCGAGGAGCATCGCTGCGCTCTTGATCGCAAATCCAATGTGGTAAATCTCAATCCCTCCTCCACGGTGAACCAAATATTCTTCCAGCAAGCCGCCAGCAACGATCGGAGCAATAGCCGAAGCCAATGAGGTCACAGCGAGATGAATGCTGATTGCAGCCATGCTGCTTTTTTCTGGAGCGAGGTTAAGAAGCAGGTTGAAGCTGCCCATGAAAAACGCCACGGAGAAAAAGCCGGCCCAAACGAACATGGGATAAAGCAGCCAAGCGTTTGTGGGTATGAGACAAGCCCAGAGAAAATTTGATATCTCCCATATGAGAAGCCCCACAACGATGACAGGAATTCTTCCTGCACGGTCCGAAACTCGACCCCAGAAGACCCAACCCAAGATCCCCGAAAAAGCGGCAAGAGCCGTGAAAATGGCAAATGTGCCCGGATCAAGTCCCAGTTCCTCAAAGCAAAAGACGGAACCAAAGGGCCCAGTAAAACCCATCCAGAAATTCACCCAAGCCGAGAAAAGAATGAACATCGGCAAGCCTGGAGCGGCTCTGCACTCCCGAAGGGCCTGCGTGAGACGTGGGGCAACAATCGCCAGACCATCACTACGGGTGCGGATTCCGCGCATAAACTGGATTCCCATAAATCGGCTCCCCACCACCACCCCTAGCACCAAAATGTATGGAGGCAGCGAATCCGCGTGATTTTTAAAAACCATCATCACAAGGGCGAGGAATCCCATGGTCGCAATTCCCATCCAGGAATTGCGTTTGCCCAAATAGGCCCCGCGAATTTTTGCAGGCACCCATTCTCGAACCCAGGCAATCCACCCTACGACCTGACAAGCCGCACTCGCGCTGGCGAGGAAAAAGAAGGCCAGGAAGAAGGCGATGGTCACGTGGGAATCATTTCGCGGAAGAAAACCGATGAGGGCCGCCATCACCGCCCACAGGGCCACATTGAACCATCCCATTCCAAGCACGAGGCCCTTGGGAGTCATGTATCGTCCGAAAATCGGTAGCAACACGGCCTGCAAGACGTTCGTCCACGATGGCATGGAGACGATCCAACCAAAATGGGATTTCCCGATTCCAAACCACTGCGTGAGTAGTGCGGCAATAATGAAGGAACCCGGCACCACTATCACCGAATAGGGTGTCGAGAGGAGCCCTTCTATGATTCCGATACGAAGGTTCTTCCGTGTGGCTTTAACAAGTTCACCTTCTTTCACATCTCCCCCAGTCACGCTTTACTTTCCCTTTTTCACAACCCAAGACGAATCTAGTCCCGTTTAATCGACCCTGTAGAATTCGATCGCCGTGAATTTTTTCATATTAATGACAGGTATGGTCATTTTGCCGTCTTCGACTTTCATGGCTTTGCTTTTGCTCACACTCACATCCACATCCTGACCCGTTTCCCGGCTGATGTTCTTTGTAATGATGCGGGCTTTGTATTTTGCGCCTTCGGGAAATCCTTCTCCACGGAAGTCCGCTTTCGAGAATTCATTGTTATAATATTTTCCATTCTGGATGGTGGAGGGGATTGTCACGTGGGTCCAAGACTTGCCATTGGCACCGCCTGAATACACAAGCACAGTGAACGTTTTCTTGGTGCGGTTGTAGGAGGAGATTTTGTATTGCTCGTTGCCAGTCCAGCCCGGCCCGGCAACAGCGATATCATTGCCCTCCTCGCCAGCAATAGCATGACGGATGACCTCGTCCGTGCCGCCCGCGATTTGCGCATACCAACGCCAGACATAATAATGCAGGTGGTTGGGATCGGGCGGGTTGATATAGTCCTTGAGCTTGAAGGATTGGTCAGCCCTCTGGATCTTGAAATCGCAATCCGTTCCCTTGAGCCCCATCTTGGTCGTGACAATATCCGGACCTTGGTCCTCTGCGGGGATCACTTTTCCGTGGGCAAGTTGCTTGATCCTTCCATTGTAATCGCGCCGCTTCGTGAGTCCCATGGACCAGGAACTTTCGTTATCCGACCAAGGGAGATTGATGGTGTTCAGTCCGCG
>RFZT01000229.1 GCA_009920585.1 bacterium | reverse complement strand
AAACCTTGTATTCGCGGCCTTCGAGATTGCATTTCACAAGGTAGCTGAGAAAGCCGTGTAACTCCACACCCGTGTGGTTCGGGCCAGTGAGGCAACCGCCGCGCAGGCAGCAGGTCGGCATATTGAAATAACGGCCGTATTCTTGGACCATCACGTCGGCTGCTACCTTGGATGCGCCGAAGAGCGAGTGCTTCGATTGATCTATGGAGAAGGTCTCGGCAATACCATGTTCGTAGTTGGAATCGGCATAATCCCAACGCGTCTCGAGTTCGCTCAGAGCGATTGTATTTGGACGGTCGCCGTACACTTTGTTCGTGGACATGTGGACAAAGGGCGACTCCGGACAAGCGCGCCGGGCGGCTTCAAGAAGGTTCAACGTTCCCACGGCATTCGTATCGAAGTCATCGAAGGGAATCGCTGCCGCGCGGTCGTGCGAGGGTTGCGCGGCGGTATGAATGATGATGTCGGGCTTCACGCTCGCAACAAGGTCAAGGACGCCTTGGCGGTCGCGTATGTCGAGTTCGTGGTGAATGAAGCTTGGGATCAGATCGGCGAGCCGTTTTTGGTTCCAGCGGGTATCGCCTTGGGGGCCAAAAAAGGTAGCGCGTTGGTTGTTGTCCACCCCGTGAATCGTGCAGCCCTGACGGGCAAAAAACAAAGAGACCTCGGAACCGATCAGGCCGGAGGAGCCAGTGACGAGCGTTTTCATATCAAACCAGAGACTAAATGGGCTGGCCGCAAAGTAAAAAAATAAAATGCGACAAAATGGAGGGAGTTCCGATTATAGGATCTGGATGATCTGAGCGCACGAAGCAACACCGCAACAACTTTTACAGAAAAAGCCCCGCTGGGCGCGCGCTTTTGCCCGCCCCCTGTTGATGAGTTTTTTAAGCGGCCTCGCTCCTCACGAGGCTCCCGCAAGGAAGGTTTTCATCTTCTCTCTTGGGTTCATCCACCCAAGGCACTTCCGTGGCCGGTCGTGGTTGCTTATGGTGGTGATTCGCTGGGGTGAAGTGAGCGGTTTTTTATTTAGAGGAGCCGCTGACTCATTGCAAACAAAACGCAACCGACGGGTGATTCGATACGTCGAAAGACAAAGGTTTTTGATGTTTGCTCTTGCTAGTTAGAAGCGGGTTTTTTATCACCCTCCCATGAGTTTCAATTCAGCCACCTCTTCCGTTCTAGCTACTCAAGAAGCCCCTTTTTTTAATAGCTTGGGCATGCCGTTTGTTCCTGTTCCCCGTTTCAGCACGCTTTTTTGCGTGTGGCCAGCACGCGTCGGTGACTTCCAAACCTATGCTTCCGAAAAAGGCGCGGCGCTACCGCAGCAGGCGGCTGGCAGCACATCGGATCATCCTGTCGTCAATGTCACATGGCATGAAGCTGGGGCTTTTTGCGAATGGCTCACCCAACGCGAGCGTGCTGCGGGTTCGATTGCCGCAGATATCGAGTACCGCCTACCAGGTGATCTCGAGTGGAGCGCGGCCGTGGGACTACCTGCCGAGCCAGAATCCAACCCCGAAAAACGGAGCGGGCAAGCTGAGGGATATCCATGGGGCTCCGAATGGCCACCAGCACAAAACGCCGGAAACTATTCCCAAGAACTCGGCGTGGATGCCTTTGAGTTCACCTCTCCCGTGGGAAGCTTCCCTGCAAACGCATTGGGAATTTATGATTTGGGCGGCAACGTTTGGGAATGGTGCCAAGACCGCTACGAGCGCACCAGTGATTGCCGGGTGCTTCGTGGAGCTTCGTGGTTCAATGGCTATGCCGACCGCTTGAAGTCCTCTTACCGAAATGACGTGGGTCTCCCAGACTCCCGATTCACGAGCTTTGGATTCCGCGTGGTTTTGGGACCCGCACTTTAAGTATCCGCAGGGCTTGGCAGAATTAGAGCTTCAGTTCGGCAGAGGCTAGAATTTCTAGGAAAGATCTAGGCGTCGTTGAGGCGATGAGTTCTTTCAGGAGTTCTGGGCGACTGCATAGTCTGGCGATGCTGCCGACCACGCGGAGGTATTCGTTATTGAACGCGGTGGGGATGCCAGCCACAAAAACAAAGCGCACTTTTTCCGGGATATCATTCGAGTGGAATCCCTCGCTCAATCTCCCGGCACCCATCACGAGCGCGTTCACCGCATTGGTGCGACCATGGGCAATCACCACGCCGCAACCGCCTGCAGCAACAGCGGGGGCATTGCGCTCCATCACGGAGGTGCGTAGGTCCTCCCATGCGGGAACCCTCACATCGCCGCGCAGCGAAAAAAGGACTTCTTGAACGGCATCGAGTTGATTTTCTCCCTTGAGAGATAAATGGATGTGCTCGGGCTTAAGAATCTGGGCGATAGAAATCATAGGTTACTTCCGGTCCACTTTAACTTCTGGCGGAGGACTTCGGTGAAGGGTCTTTCGGGCAGCATCGCCAGAGGCAGGACGCGTGCGCTTTTGGATAATTGGAGAGAGTCGCCATCCGTCATCGGAAACCAACCCTGGGCATCGACTGAGACATAGCCGGTCTGGCCGGGTTTGCTCACTTGGATATTCACGACGCTCTCGTCACTCACGACAACCGAGCGGTTCGTCAGCACGTGAGGACAGATCGGTGTCACGACAAGGCATCCGGAGTCTGGCATGAGGATCGGGCCGCCCGCCGAGAGGGAATAGGCTGTCGAGCCCGTAGGCGTCGCAACGACGAGGCCGTCGGCGTTGTAATCCGTGAGGGCGGCACCGCCGAGCGAAACACGGATTTGCACAAGCTGGGAACGCTCGCCCCGACTGACCACAACATCGTTCAAGGCGAAGAGCGTTTGCACTTCACCGTTGGCGAATCGGAGGTCCGCCTTCAAAAGCCCGCGATAGCTGAGAATATAATCCTGAGCACGTATACATTCGACGGCTCGTTGGATTTCTCCCGCACCCAAGCAGGTCAAAAATCCGAGGGTCCCGATGTTGATGCCGAAGATCGGGGGAAGCACATCGGTGAGCTTTTGGACGACTCTCAGGATGGTGCCATCTCCCCCCATCACGACCAAAAGCCGGCACTGGGCCGCGAGAGCGGATTCATCGAGGGCCGAAGATTTCCCGACCAACGGCGCTGTGCCTCGCTCGAGAAGGTAGGACATGTTAAACCGCTCAAGCTCCGCAATAATCGCGGCGACCACCGAGGCGGATGCCGGTTTTTCAGAATGCGCAATGAGTCCGATCATCGGATCTGGTGCTGGAAAATCATGGAACAGGGAGTAATGCAAACCTAGCCACCAAAAGCAACGTCAACCTGCAGGTCTGGAGCGAGGTATCGCTTGCAAGAGCCCTATAGCCACTCGATATTCCGACAATGAATGAGAGACAAGGATCAGCAGGAAATGTGATCGCGGCGCTGTGCAGTTTTTTTGTTCCCGGCTTGGGCCAATTGGTTCAGGGCCGGATTCTTGGGGGGATTGTTTTTTTTCTTGGATCGATCGTTGTGTGGTTCATCAGCTTCGGACTGCTGGGCTGGATCATTCATATCTGGGCGTGCATCAATGCCGCGCTCTGGAAACCGAGGAGTTGAAATGACACTAAAAAATTACATCAACGGAATCTTTGTTCCCGCCCAGAGCCGGGCGGTGAGAATCTACCATAACCCCGCCGATAATTCCGCGCTCGGCGAGGTGGCGGAATCCGCCATCGAGGATGTCGAGGCCGCAATCAAGGCAGCGAGAAAGGCGTTCGATGAGGGACCTTGGCCGCGAACTCCCGCCGTTGAGCGGGCGGCGAAACTCCTTCAGCTGGCGAGTCTCATCGATTCGCGGGCCGAGGAGCTCGCCACCATGGAGACCCGCAACAACGGCAAGCCCCTGAGAGAGGCGCGATTCGATGTCGCGGATGCCGCCGCGTGTTTCCGATACTATGCGGGACTCGCCACGCACCCTTCGGGAGAAACTCTCGAGGTCAGCGACCCGAATATCGTCTGCCAGACCGTTCGCGAACCCATGGGCGTTTGCGGTCAGATTATCCCATGGAACTACCCATTACTGATGGCCGCATGGAAGCTGGCTCCCGGACTCGCTGCGGGTAATTGCTGTATTCTCAAGCCCTCTGAGCT
>RFZT01000228.1 GCA_009920585.1 bacterium | reverse complement strand
CGAGAAAATTGAACATCTGCGTTCCGAGTTGGAATTGGCGCAGCGTCGAGGCGATCTCCAGCGAGCGAGTGAAATCCAATACGGACAGATTCCTGAAATGGAGCGAGCGCTCCATAAAATCCAAGCAACCGAACCTGATTCCGCCATCCCAAAAAAAGGCGGACTCCTCCGCGAAGAAGTCACCGAGGAAGATATCGCCAAGGTTGTTGCTACATGGACTGGGATTCCCGTATCCCGTTTGCAAGAAGGTGAGCGGGCGAAATTAGTGAAAATGGAAGAGCGCCTCATGGAGCGCGTCGTCGGTCAGCAACAAGCCATCAAGGCTGTCTCTAATGCCGTTCGCCGTGCCCGCGCTGGCCTTCAAGATGAGAATCGTCCGATCGGTTCCTTTCTTTTCCTCGGCCCGACTGGTGTCGGAAAAACCGAGCTTTCCAAGGCGCTTGCCGAGTTTCTCTTTGATGACGAGGGAGCGATCATTCGTCTCGATATGTCGGAGTACATGGAGAAACACACTGTCGCCCGCCTTATTGGTGCCCCTCCGGGCTATGTGGGTTACGAAGAAGGGGGGCAATTGACTGAAGCCGTGCGTCGCAAACCCTATTCCGTGATCCTTTTTGACGAGGTGGAAAAAGCTCACCCGGATGTCTTCAATGTCCTTCTTCAAGTGTTGGACGATGGACGCATCACTGATGGTCAGGGGCGAACGGTCGATTTCAAAAACTGCGTTCTCATTATGACCTCGAATATCGGTTCCCAATTCATCATGGAGGACCTAGAAAAAGGGGAGCGTAATCGCCGAGTACAGGAAGCTCTTCGAGGGCACTTCCGCCCAGAATTTCTCAACCGCATCGATGAGATCATCATCTTCGACCGCTTGGATAGCAGTCAGATCACGCACATCGTCGATATCCAGTTGACCCGTCTGCTGCAGCGCCTCGCCAAGCAGAATATCACTCTCACTCTAGATGACTCAGCGAAACAGTTTCTTGGTAGGGAAGGCTACGACCCTGCCTATGGTGCTCGCCCTCTCAAGCGCGTCATTCAACGCGAGATTCTCGATCCGCTCAGCCTTGAAATCCTCGATGGACACTTCGGTGAGGGAGATCATATCCAGGCGCGACAAATGGAAGGGAAACTTAGCTTTCAAAAATCTAATGGGGCAGGGTAGATAGTCTGTTTTCCCTCTCTCCGAATGGTCATCAATTTACGTTTCTCAAAATGCGGCTCATTTTTAGCCGTTCTCGCCGGGCTTCTGTTCACTGCCAATTTCGCGTTGGCGTTGGTGGATTTTGTTCAAGTGCCAAGCGAAGTCATGAAAAAGAAAATCCCTTCCTCAGTCACGATGCCTGCGGATTACGCGAGCACGAAGACTCGGCTTCCCGTTGTCTACTTATTGCACGGTGCTGGCGACGATGAGCGTGGATGGGGCCTCAATACGCCTGTGCAGGAAATGGCTGATAAATATCGCGTCATTATAGTCACGCCTAGCGTCGGACTCAGTTGGTATTTCGACAGTCCTGTGGATAGCAGCAGTCAGTTCGAAACTTTCGTATCAAAGGAACTCGTGAAGTATGTGGACTCACATTATCGGAGTTTGCCAAAACGAGAGGGCCGCGCCCTCGCGGGTTTGAGTATGGGTGGACATGGAGCCATGTTCCTCGGTCTCCGTCACAAGGACATATTCAGCGCCGCTGTTCCGATGAGTGGGGGAGTAGATATATGCGGCTCCCACCCCCTCGTTGGACCGTTTTCAGAGAGATGGGGGATTAAGCAATTCCTAGGCCCCATTGAGATGTGCCCCGAACGTTGGCACGAACTCAGCGTCATCAATCAAGTCGATAGCCTCAAGCCTAGCGAGTTGGCCATTTCGATTGACTGTGGGACGGGGGATTTCTTCATCGAAGTGAATCGTCAACTTCATGCGAAGCTGACTGAAAAGGGCATCACTCACGAGTATGTCGAGTTTCCCGGTGGGCATAGTTGGGAATACTGGCGACTTGCTCTCCCTCGCCAGATGGAGTTTCTGAATCGTCACTTCGAGAAGTTAGCTAAGGCACCAAAGCTCGATAAGGCTAAATAAAGCTATCTGCTCCGTGCGTAATATTCAGCGAGTCGGATTATTCTTGGTCTGAAAAAAACTCGCTTTGTTCTGACTTGGACTTGGGTGCTTGGAGTCCGAGTTTCCTATAGGCTTTGGGCATGGCAACACGGCCTTGAGCCGTTCTTTTTACGTACCCTTGCATGATCAGATACGGTTCGTGAACCTCCTCGATGGTGCCAGATTCTTCACCGATCGCAACGGCGAGGCTGTTGACTCCGACTGGCCCGCCATCAAAAAGTCCAATGATGGCTTCGAGGATGCGTTTGTCCATTTCGTCAAATCCCTCGGAATCGATATCCAACATGGTAAGGGCTTCTGCGGCTGTTTGAGCGGTGATGCGTCCTCCGGCGCGGACGAGTGCGTAATCTCTAACCCAGCGAAGAAGGTTGTTGGCGATACGTGGAGTGCCTCTAGCCCGGCGGGCGATTTCCATGTCAGCGCCCGGTTCCAGATCGCTGTTAAGTAACCCAGCGCTCCGAGAAACAATCTTGGCGAGAGTCTCTGCGGTATAATAATCCAAGCGGCAATTCATGCCAAATCGGGAGCGGAGCGGATCGCTGATCATTCCTGATCGCGTCGTCGCTCCGACCAAGGTGAATGGAGCGAGATTAAGTCTTACTGTTCGCGCGCTCGGGCCTTGATCAATCACGATATCCAATTTGAAGTCCTCCATGGCAGGATAAAGGTATTCTTCAATGGCGGGCTGCAGGCGGTGAATCTCGTCGATGAAGAGGACGCCACCGCGCTCGATGTTCGTGAGCAGACCTGCGAGGTCGCCGGCTTTATCGATCATTGGTCCGCTAGTCGTGCGCACCTCGGCTCCCATGGCATTACCGATAATGTAGGCGAGGGTAGTCTTGCCTAGGCCGGGGGGGCCGCTCAAAAGAATATGCTGGAGTGTGTCGCCGCGTTGCTTGGCGGCTTCCACCATCACCTGCAAGCGCTCAACGGTTTTATCCTGCCCAGCAAATTCCTCAAAAAGAGGCGGGCGAAGGGAAACCTCAAATGCGGAATCCAGCGGTTCGAGTTCCTGAGATTTGGGATCCGGCATGCTCATCGTTCCTTCGAGACTTTCATCGGTATCTCAAATATCAACCATTTTAAATTGAGAACCGAGGGATAGAAAAAATCAGAAATATCAATAACTCTAACATCGCACTCACCATTGGAACCAAGAGCATCATATTTATCTTCATGATATTTAGCTACACTTAACTGGCTAGGCATTGCTAACCCACCTGTTCTCATTAGACAAAACCAATGATTAGGATAAGCTCTTTCTTCTAAATCTTGTCCTGCTCCCATATCAAAAGTAAATAGTGCACCTGGTTTCATTACTCGATAAATTTCTTGTAATAATATCAACCTAAGAGAATAACATGCTAAATGCTTAAGTACTAAAGTAGATACTACAAAATCAAATGAATCATCTTTGAATATTTTTAGGTCCTTTCCACCAACTAATCTGAATTGAGCTTTTTCAGGGAAAGTTTGACTGCATAAATTAATATTCTTATCTGAAATATCTACAGCATAAATAGTTTTCCAATTGGCTAAAGAAAGTAAATTGGTTACATTTCTGCCCATTCCTGTACCAAAATCTAAAGCTTTTTTACCTTCCCATTGATTAGGATTGTCTTTTATTGGACCCAAAATTTTGTTCCAATACTCAGGGTTCAGATCATGACGCTCAAAGTAAGAGGTGCCCCATTTAGCTTCTTTTCGGAGCATCATTAAATATCTAGTTAATCCAATTTCATTCATATCTTTAATTGTCCTGTTTAATCTTAGCTCTTAACGCAACCATTTTATCTCTAATTTTTCTTTTATCGGACTCATATTCCATTTCTTCATGAAGTTCCATCAAAGTTTCAAAAATATTAATGGCAAAAACACCTTGATTGTCTCTTTGTTCCTTAATATAAAGAATTTTAGAAATAAGTTTTTCAACCATGGCAGCTCTTTTAAGTTTCATCTCAT
>RFZT01000227.1 GCA_009920585.1 bacterium | reverse complement strand
GCCTTGATCACCTGCTGATACCATTCTGGAAAATCTTCATCCCTACGGGGAGTCACTGCGGTCTGCTGTTTATCGCTCATGGGCGGAAATGATTGCGAGCCTCAGCAGATCGTAAAGACCTTTTTCACGTGAGGGACCGATTTTTTAACTCCCCAAACGAGTTTGAGACAGAATGCCTCAAATGGACAAAATGAAGCAGCAACTCGGAAATTCGGGGGGCTACCGCTTTGTTGCTTCTTTAGCGGTGATCTGCGACCGCCGAAGGGCACCAGCACGGCAGTCACAGACACCCGCTACAAAAACATCAAAAATCATGTCGGTGAAATTTTTCAGATTCCGAGTGGGACGGCGCGGGCTCTTCGAGGCGTAGGCTACGAACCGGGGAGGCCGCCCTGCTGGGATCCCAAATATCAGTCGCGCGCCGTTTACGGGATACAAAGGTGCCTCCAACCTTCGCGGTGCACGGCTACGGCTTGGTAAAAAGGCAGGCACAGGGGTCGGGCAGCGACGGCCTCCGGCTCGGAGAGCGCGCCTCCCCTACCATCCTACGGGTCGGAGAGTCGACTTTTGCTTTTTGAGATATACGCGAAAAGGGCACTCATATCCTTATTCGCGCGTCGGTTCCCACAGCGCCATCTCTTGAGATACGTTTTGCCTCAGCGACTCCATTCGCCCTGCTCTTGGAACGGTCAGTGGACTCGTCGCTAACTGCGTCGATAAAGCATTTTTATTGCTTTTTCCCGTAAATATGGCAGGTTTTTTGTGCTATGAAAACCACGCTAGACATCCCCGATCCGCTCTTTCGGCAGGCCAAGGCTCGGGCGGCCTTGCGCGGGATCTCTCTCCGACAGTTTGTCTCGGAGGCACTTGAAGAAAAAGTCACTGCTCCAGCTTCGGGTCGCGCCGGTTCGGTGGAACCGCCATGGATGCGCGGGTTTGGAGCGCTCGCGGACCTTCATTTGGAAACCGGCAAGATCGAAGCCCTCATTGCCGAAGAGTTTGAGGTCTTGGACGAGGAAGATCGATCATGATCCTCGACACGAATGCGCTCTCGGCATGGGCGGATGGGAATCCCGCCTGCCGCCCAGCATTCGCCGAAGCCTCGCGTCTGGTGGTACCGGTCATTGTTTTGGGTGAATACCACTATGGCATACGGCAGTCTCGCCACAGGAGCCGTTACGAGGATTGGCTTACAAAAAACCTTTTGTTTGCTGAAATTCAACCGGTCTCCGAAATCACAGCCAGTCACTACGCTGACCTACGTATTCGTCTGAAAACCAATGGTACACCTATCCCTGCGAACGATGTCTGGATCGCCGCGATAGCGCTGGAACTCAAGCTCCCCCTTCTCAGCAACGACCACCACTTCGACATGATACGCGAGTTGGACCGGGTGGCATTTTAGATTGCCCGGCTTTCCTGATCCCCCTTCAAAATCGGCCTTATAACCGCTACCAAAGACAGGCTGGAACTTTATAAAAAACCACGATGACCTTATTGGGCTGCAAAACCAATGCAGAAAACAGGCCTTCGTTTTGGGGGATCCTATACGGGTCGGAAAGCGGGCCGCTTGTGCCTCATTCTTGGGTGGTTCTCTATTTGGCAAGATGCATTGCCAAACGTGAGGTGCAAAGGCACACTGCCGCACATGAATCCCACTCCACACGTTGCTGCTACCGCTCCTGCTAAAGTCGAACTCGAAGCCGGTAAGGACTATTGGTTTTGCACCTGCGGGCTTTCTGCGACTCAGCCATTTTGTGATGGTTCACACAAAGGGAAGGGATTTGCTCCGCAGAAATTCACAGCGGATAAAACCGGCCCGGCTTGGCTTTGCCAGTGCAAGCAAACGGAGAACGCGCCGTTTTGTGACGGCGCTCACAAGGGGCTCATTCAGCCCGAACAATAAAAGCCTCGGTCTGCGGTTCGATCTATTCGAGCGTGTCGTCGAGAGCGGCGAGGAGTTCCGCGATCGTGGCTGACGTTTCGTCTCCCATGTTTGAGATGCGGAATGTTTTGCCTTTAATCTTGCCGTAGCCTCCGTCGATGACGAAGCGGTGCTTCTCGCGGAGGCGCTTGATCCAAGCCGCCACGTCGATGTCGCGGTTGTTTTTTACGCAGGTGAGCGAGAGCGAGCGGTAGCCTTCGGGAGCAAAGAACTCGAATCCGCGGGCGCGAACCCAGTCGTGGACTTGGGCATTGAGCGCAGCATGGCGGGCATGACGGGCTTCGACACCCTCGGTGAAAATATCGTCGAGCTT
The DNA here is from genome assembly GCA_009920585.1 of bacterium. Lineage (GTDB taxonomy): Bacteria > Verrucomicrobiota > Verrucomicrobiia > Chthoniobacterales > Terrimicrobiaceae > UBA967. The sequence goes on along the minus strand of RFZT01000227.1, from coordinate 1,825 downwards.
GGATTCCAAGGCATTGATGAGCGGAATCACTGGAGTGCTTGGTGTCATGTCCTGCTCTTGGTTTTTAGCAAACTCCACAAAGTCGAAGTAGTATCCACGATCCGAGATGGATTCCGCGCGCTTCATGGCGCGTTCGGAAACAGCAAAGAGGGCGAGGCCGGGAGGCATTGCGAGGGCTTTTTGGCTGCCTGTGAGAAGGACGTCGATGCCGAGTTCGTCCATCGGGATCGGCTGGGTCGAAAAGGAGGAAACGGAATCGACAACAAACATCACTTCAGGAAACTCGCGCAACACAGCGGCGATTTCTGGAAGAGGATTGCGAACGCCGCAGGAGGTTTCGTTGTGAATGAGGGTGAATGTATCGAAGCCGCCTTCGGCCAGTTTTTCGCGCACCATCTCTGGTTTGATCGCTTCACCCCACGCGACTTGTAGTGCGACAGCCTCCTTGCCGCAGCGTTTGCTGACGTCCACCCACTTGTCCGAAAAGGCTCCGCAGGCAGCGTTGAGGACTTTTTTGGTGGTGAGGTTGCGGATAGATCCCTCCATCACTCCCCAAGCCGAAGAGGTGGAGAGAAAAACCGGGCGTGTCGTGCCGAAGAGGGTTTGCAGGCGGGGCTGGATGCCGGCGTAGAGTTTTTTGAATTCGGATCCCCGGTGGCCAATCATGGGGGCGCACATGGCGCGGAAGGTTTTTTCGGACACTTCGACCGGACCCGGAATGAACAGTTTGATGTGTGGTGTGGACATGCGGAAATGAGGTTACGCAAGGGAGGCGGGCGCTGACCAAATAAAATTTCACTTAGGGGCGGGAATTTCCCGGATTTGCAATTCGATCCGCAAGAGATCATACTCGCGCTTTCACTGATTCCAACCATTCCATGCCCGCAAAAAAAACCAGTTCCTCCGTGTATTTTATCGCTGGCTCGGATGATGCTGCCGTGAAGAAGGCGGCCAGCGCGCTTGCCGAGAAGCTGGCTCCTGGTGCGGATGCCTTTGGGTTGGAGGTCATCGACGGGGGAGTGGAAACTGTGGATGCGGCCGTATCCCAGTTGCAGGAAACATTGCAGGCTCTAGCCACGCTTCCCTTTCTCGGGGGCAGCAAACTAGTATGGCTGAAAAGCGCCACTTTTTTGGCCGATACCGTGACTGGCGGATCAGAAAGCGTTCTGGCACTGCTCGAGAAGCTTTGCGATTTCGTTGATGCGGGAATGCCGTTCGGGGTCACCTTTTTGATCAGTGCGGTCAAGCCCGACAAGCGCCGTAGCGTCTATAAGAGACTCACCAAGGCGGGGGTGACGGAACTGCACGACAAGCCCGACTTGGGATTTCGCGCCGGTGAGGAGGAGGTCATCTCTTGGACAGCGCAGCACATTCGTTCTCGCGGACTGAAAATTTCCCGCGAGGCCATCGAGGCTCTTGCGGCACGCGTGGGTCTGGATTCTGGTCAACTCAACAACGAACTCGACAAAATCGAGACGGCCTTCGGAACCGGACACCCGATTGAGGCGAGGGACATTCGTGAAATGGTGTCCGCGACTCGCGAAAGCGGGATCTTTGATATTGGGAACGCCATATCTGCACGCGATCTTCCGCTCGCGCTAGAGACGCTCCAACAATTGCTGGCGCAGGGAGAGAAGGGCGTCGGTATCCTTCTGGCATCCATCGTCCCCACGGTAAGAAACCTGCACCTCGCGAAAAATCTCCTCGTTAGGCATAAGCTCCACCCGCCTGCGGAGCCCCAGTTTTTTGCGGGGGTATTGAATAAATTACCAGCGGCGGAGACCGATTATCTGCCGCGCAAGAAAGACGGCGGCATCAACACTTA
>RFZT01000226.1 GCA_009920585.1 bacterium | reverse complement strand
ATCATCCCTGGCAAAAGCGGTGAATCTCATGGCTCCGGACATCGCTATGTGGGATTCCCCATGCAATATTGGGTCGCCTTTTACCCCGCCTACGGATTCCACGTGGGATCTGTATGGCCAACCCCACGCACACACGGGTGCCTACGCGTTCACCAGAATGCGGCCCGCGAATTCTTTGAACTCGTGAAAATGGGCACGCCAGTAAACATCGCCGAAACGCAACCCGAGGACGAAACCATCGGCAAAAACCAACCGCGTCCGCAGGATTACAATGATCCTGATCCACCGGCCTCATTCACGATTTCCTCCGCTGCTTTCAAAAAAGATCCCACCCAATATCTGCGCGAGCAGAATTGACGCCCTTGAGCACAGTTCCTCGGGTAAATATCCGGACACCGGACGTGATGTCTCACGTTCAGGCGCAGGTTGAAAAACACTACCATAGCGAACTCGTAGAAAGCATACGCGCGCAGGGAGGAAGTCTTCGTTTCGGCAAGACCACGCTCCGCCTCGCAAAAGAATTTGGATTTTGCTACGGCGTGGAAAGGGCGATCGACCTCGCTTACGCTGCGGGCAAAGTTTTTTCCGACAGAAATATTTATCTCCTCGGAGAAATCATCCACAACCCGGATGTCAACGCCCAGATCGAGGCCCTAGGCATCCACTGCCTCCCAGCACGGCCAAAACCCGAAGATCTCGCGATCCTGAATCCAGAGGATGTCGTCATCGTACCGGCATTTGGAGCAGAGGCCTCGCTCATTGCCCTCGTGAAGGAAATCGGCTGTCAGATTGTGGACACCACCTGCGGCGATGTGATGAGTGTTTGGAAGCGCGTCCGTCAAAATGCCACCGAAGGCGTCACATCGATCATTCACGGAAAGGCGGAGCATGAGGAAACAAGAGCCACCGCGTCCCGAGCCCTTGGTGCAGATGGGCAAGGCCAATACCTCATCGTGCTCGACATGGACGAAACGCGCGCCGTCGCGGACTACATCCTCCACGACGGAGACCCAGCCGCCTTCCTCCAGCGCTTTGCCGGTAAAACCAGCGAGCACTTTGATCCCGCTCTCCACCTCAAGCGCATCGGCGTGGCGAACCAAACCACCATGCTTCGAAGCGAGACCGAGGCCATTCAAACCCACCTTCGCAGCGCCATCACCGAACGCGACAAGGGCGATACCTCCCACTTCCGCTACTTCGACACCATTTGCGGAGCCACTCAGGACCGCCAAGATTCGCTATTCCACCTGCTCAGCGAACCGCTCGACCTCCTGATCGTGGTGGGAGGTTACAATAGCTCCAACACGACCCACCTCGTCGAAATCGGCATTCAAAAATTGCCCACCTATTTCATCCGTAATGCGAGTTGCCTCACATCCGAAAAAGAACTCCGCCATTTTGATATCCACTCCAAGAGTGAAATAACCTCATGCGATTGGCTACCGTATCAACCGGACCTCATCGTCGGCATCACCGCCGGAGCAAGTTGCCCGAACAACCTCATCGAGGAAACGATCCGTCGGATTTTGACGCTGCGCGGGACACCGCTCTAAAAATCGAGGTTTAGGAAAACCGCACAAACTCGCGGAGAAATTGGGTCCAAAGAAAAAACATTCCGCGTACCGAGTAGCGGGTCATTTCCGCCCCATCGCGCTTCAGTATGCCTCGGGCGATATTGTGCTCGAGGAGTTCATGTAAATCGCGCTCTGTTTGCTCACGCAGTGACTCCGAAGGCAACTCAGCGAAATCGTGAACCTGCAATTCCAGCGTTGAGAGAAACGTCTGATGCGAGGCCTCCAATTCCTCAATATCAAAATCATTTTCCACGCGGTTCAGCTGCGTTCCGGGAAGAAAATGCATGGTTTGGGAAAATGGATAATTCCACGTTAGGAAATGTCGCCCATCGATGGCGCGCGAGGAAAAAGTGGAATAGAAAAAAGAATACTGATCCTGCTCGACCAAGCAGATCGCGCCCGTTGTTCTTTTTTTCGAATTGTGGAAGAGGCGGTAAAAGTGGCGCGCCCCATCGTGCTTCCAATCGACATCCTCGACATACTCAAATCCAGCAGACTCCATCTCATCCGAAAGTTCCTCAAAGCCAGGAAAGCGACTGTGCGGCGGAGGCGGGCACTTTTCCAACGACCTCTTCAGCGGCAAGCGCATCTTGCGAACACTGGTCAGGATTTCCACCCAGGGCATCAGAAACCATGTGGATGCGAAAACAATCCCGAGTGAAACGCTGCCACCCAGCAACCAACCCGCAAGAAAGGATGTCACCACCAGCCCAAACGTTCCCAAACGGAACATCACTGGGTGACCATAATTTCGGAGCGCAGTTGCAAGAACGCACGCGCCGGCGACAAAAAGGAGATCGGAAATCATACGGCTCGTTGACTCAGAAATTTCTCGAGTTGCCCGACATCGAAATCCGCCAGCACAGCCCCATCTGGCATCTCCAATGTCGGCGCCTTGCTCTGGCCTGAGATTTGTCGCATCCGATCAAAGCCCGCCGGATCGGAATACACATCCACGACCTTATGCTCAATCCCATGCGCTTTGAGCCAAGACAAAGCGTCCACACACCACGGGCAACCATTTTTAACGTAAACAAGCATCAGTAAGAGTCCGCATTGACAATCCCGAACCTGGAGCCCAGGTCAAGTCGGTATGTTGATTATTTTCTCTGGTAGCGGGAGAACGTGCTCCGCGACCGAGGGCACAAGCACCCAATCCATCCCCGCCGCCTTCGCTGCCTCGATCCCAATCGCCGTATCCTCAAAAACCACGCACGCATCGGCAGCCACCCCCATCAGCATCGCCGCCTTCAAAAACGGATCGGGCGACGGCTTTCCATTCACGTAATCCTCCGCGCAAACAATCGCCGTGAAGAGCGACTCGATCCGCAACGCGCGAAGCGTAGCGATCACGATTTCCCGATGTCCACCCGAAGCGATAGCCAACGGCACAAGACCGTGCATTTTGCGAGCGATCGCCAGCACAGGCTCAATCGGCTTCACCTCCGGAATCATTTGCAAATAGTAATCTTCCTTGCAACGCACGGTTTTCGATGGATCCATGGCCAGCCCATACTTCTGATTGAGCATCCCCACGATCACCGTCGCGGGAGTCCCCCCAAGGCTGTAAAAAAGATCCTCTGGAAACACACCGCCCAAATCCTTCATCGCCTTTGTCCAAGCCACGAAGTGCAACGGCATCGTATCCGCAATCGTGCCATCGCAGTCAAAAATATAACCGCCAAACTGTCTGTCCGATATCTCGAGTTTCAGCTCCGCGTTCAAAAACTGTCCCCAGGTGGAGTCGAACCACCATCTGAGCTTTAGGAGAGCCCTGCTCTATCCACTTGAGCTATGAGGACATTGAAAGTAAATTGTTTGCGGATTCAACTTCGCGCAATGAAGCGCAAGTTAAGCCCAAAGTTAACCCACGGACAACAATATTCCACATTTTGGGCACTTGTCATGGATCGTATGCAATTCCTAATCGCCCCCTTCTCCATCGCGCGATCGCGCTTCGGTCTAGCCCCCCTCACCGCATACGCCATCTTCTTCACGTATCAACCATCCACATGGAAACGTCAGCACAAAGACACCCCTTTTCTCTCATCCCAAACTACAAAACATCGTCCAACTCGCCCCAGAAACGGGCTGACACATGCGTCTCGAATTTAATGCGCAAAAAATACTTGACTAGTAGATCTCAGTTTAATGTAATTTTTTTTGAATGAACTAATGCCTGGCGGCACAAATTACTTCTGCTAAACATTTTATTTGGCAGAAAGAATTAATTTAACCCCAAGTGTTCAAAACTACTTGGACGGAAGCCCAGCTGGCGGTGACGCCGGTTATGGCAGAGAGATTGACATCATGGAGACCAGTTGGCAAGCCGCTGGACCTCAGATCAATCTTCCAGGAGGGGGCAATACAGGTTGGATTCTCAATCCTCAAAACGGTAGTCCGGGAGTGAACCAAAAGGTGGCTAATTGGTCCGATGTTGGCGGTGCCCCTACTTCGACTTAATCCCCATCGCACAGGGGCCGGAAGGCGCTGCAGGGAAGGCGATCAGGCTTCCTATT
>RFZT01000225.1 GCA_009920585.1 bacterium | reverse complement strand
AGAAGGTAAGTTTGCCAAATTCCAAGCTTCGACGACTTGGCGGATTCCCTTGCGCTCGCACGCGCGTCCGCAAAAAACGAGGCGGAAAACCGAATCCTTCTTTGCTGGGGAGGGTGAAAACCGCTCGGTGTCAACGCCACGGCCGATGACCTTCAGTTTTTCCTGATCCGCCACGTGCGAAAGGAAGGTCGATTTGGAATTCTCCGAAGGCAGCAAAATCACATTCGCGAGGCGGTACTCCTCATCCATTTCCGCTCTCGAAAGGGCAGGCCAGCGCGGAGGTGGCGAACCTGTCGCGGCGGCATGACTCCAGTGCATGGCATCATGGTTTAAATAACAGGGTATACCGATTCGAGAACCGATACGAAGAGCGGAGAGGGCTCGGTCGCGCCAGCTGATGATTTTTTTATATCCGCCAGATCTTATTAGGCGCGCTCCCATCGCCATGAATACGCGTTTTTGTGCGGGATAATAAATGGAACGCGGCAGCCACGAGAGTGCGTTGGCAATCGTCCAGCGGCGTCCGCGGAAGGTAATTCCATCCCAATGAGGATCGCCGCGGCTTACCAGATCGACTTGAAAACCGTTTTCAACAAGGGCGCGCAATTGCTGTCGCACGACATGATCAATTCCGTGGTGAGTGAGTTTGCCTTCGTAAATGTAAAGAACCTTGGGCGGCATTTCGTGGCCTGAAGTCATTTCAAAAAGCCCATATTAACATGGCGGAAACACGTTTTGTGCTCGCTCGATGTGGTTGCGCTATTGAAAAACTACGCCAAATAATCCCATCAATCTTCGTTCCGTGTCAAACCTATCCCCGCTTTCCCAGCACCCGATTGAAAGATTGTCAGTCATCTTTTCAAAGGCGATGCTGGCACCCGCTTCCGAATGAGTAATGACATTTCGCAGACCATAAAACCAATTTGCGGGTCGGGCCTTAAATCCCGCCCGGTCCTTTTGTCCTACTGCGCGACATTTCTCAAACCGGAGATGTTGCATGTTTATCGGCAGGTGACCGGCATTTCTAACTTTCGGAACATAGTGGCCACTCGCCATAGTGAAAATGCCACGCGTTTTCCCTACCGCGATTTGGTGGAGTTGAAAAAAAGCCCATGGAGAGCCATTCATCGCTCATGGCATCGTTGGCGCGGCGAGCGGGTTCCTGTTTCCCGTTCCGAAGCAAACCAATTAGATCGGATATGCCAGAGTGAAGATGTCTCTCTGATACACATCTATTTTGGGACCGAGGCGGCCCGCCTTTTGGGGTGGATGGCTCGAGTCAAGACGCCTGTGATCGTTTCATTTCATGGCGCTGATGTCTCCTCATCACTGACCGATGCGGAATTTGCGGAGATATGCCGATACGCCAAATTGATTTTGCATCGCAGTGATTCTTTACGACAGGTTCTACTAAAAAGGGGTGCGCCTGAAGGAAAATTGCGGTCGAACCCCACGGGTGTTCCGATATCTCCACTCGAACCGCTTTCAGAGGGATTTTTTTCCGGGCCACTGCGAATACTGCAAGCCTGTCGCTTCATTTCCAAGAAGGGTCTGGATGTGACATTGCGCGCGGTGAAGTTGTTGAAGGAGTCGGGGTATCAGGTCGAGTTGACACTCGCGGGGGATGGTCCGGAGCGGGAGGCTCTTCAAGCCGTGGCTAGGCAAGAGGGGATCGAATCCTGCGTTCGCTGGACAGGGTTCTTGGACTCTGAATCTCTCTCGTGGGAATATGCGCGTCATGGAATTTTTGTTCACCCTAGCCGCGAGACAAGTAGTGGAGATCGCGAGGGCATTCCCAATTCCCTGATTGAGGCGATGGCCGCCGGTCGAGTGGTTGTGGGAACGCGCCACAGTGGAATCCCTGAAGTTGTCACCGATGGTTTTAATGGCCGATTGATTGATCGGGCCGACCCCGAGGACTTGGCTCAAGTCCTTCGCGAGATTGCTTCGCGCCCCTCGGATGCCATTTCGATGGCTTCAGAGGCGCGCAGGACTGTGGTGGATAAATTTTCCTCGGCGGCCTGCGTTCGGCAACTCGAGGCCTGCTATAATGAGGCTCTGAAACAATGAAAAAGGTTTACCGATTCCGGCAGATGCAGGAAAATCCGTGCGTAAATCATGAAGTCGCTGCCTATTTGCATTTTTAATAATGATTAAGTCCCTTGATGGTCTTCAGCGCATGAAAATGAGAGCGGCGCCTGCCTGTGCGTTCACGAATCACCTTCTCGAAAAACGGGGCGCTTGGATATTGCTCCTCTTAGCTCTCGTTTATTACGGCGCGTATTACAGCGTGGGGCTGTCGCTGACTGGCGAAGCGGGCAGCAATATTCTAATCGCTACCCGTATGATCGAAGGATGGCGTCCCATAAAAGACATGTTCGTGGGATACAATGTGCTGTGGTTTTATCCCCTAGTTTGGATTTTTAAAATCACGGGCCCGAGTTTGATAGCGGCAAAGATTTTTTTTATCGGTTTGTCCACCATCACTGGGCTGCTGGGATTTTTGCTTGTTCGGCGGGCCACTGGTTCCGCCATCCTGGCTTTCGTGGCTGCCGGGTTGATGATCCTTATGCCAGGGGCGATTTACCGGAACTACATGGGATTCATTGGAACGCTGGCAGCATTCGCGTTGGTTCGGGGGTATGTGCTTCGAGAAAAAAACAATCGTCTTCAGTGCTTGTGGATGGGCTTGGCGGGTTTGGCGGTTGGGATTTGTTTCTTGATCCGCATCGAGCCGTCTTTGTTGATCAGCGTTGTTTGGATTGGCCTCGCTTTACTTTATCCTTTCGGGGTTCGTGGGGAGTTTCTCGCTCGCGTGAGGGTTTCTGCGATGGGGACTGTGCTGGGTCTTGTTGCCCTTGTTGCTGTTCACGCGCCATTCGTTATCCATGCAGCGAGCCAAGGTTATTCAACGGAATTCTTAAGCCAGTACACGCAGTTCATCGGGCTTTTTCGTTGGGAATTAGGGCAGGAAATCAAAAAAATGGGAGAACCTGCCGAGGACCCCAAAATAAAAAACGCGGTCCAAAAATCCGGTGTCAGTGCAGATCCGAATACCACCGTCCAACCTGCACCAGAAGGCCCCAATGCCTCTGCGGACTCTCAATCCGAATCGGTTCGCCGAGATGGGCGTAGTGGCCGGCCGCCCATTGAGGGAGTGCTTCGATGGAAGGGGGCTTCTTTTTTGGATATGGCGATTTATTTTCCAGTGCTGGCGGCGGGTGTGATCGCGCTTGCTGGCGCTTTGCTTTTTGCAATCGGTCTCGGAACAAGTCATCCAGCATGGCGTCTTAACGGACTTCTTTTGCTCACAACGACGGGTTGCGCGCTTGCTCTTTTTCCTCAGTATTTCTTTTTTCGTCCAGATAGCGTCCACCTCGCGGAATTTATGGTTCCATTTTATCCCGCATTGGCTTGCGCCGCTTTTGTTGGAATTGCGACTGCTAGCCAAACGGCTTCAGTGTTTTTACGCTCCATTGGGTTTCTGTTGATCGCCTTTTCGGTCGCACAGGTGATTATTGCTTTCAATGCGCTCTATGGCCGCGAGGGTTCGGGGAGTATTCGATCCGCACGTGGAAGGACGGCGGAATTTCATGCGCCAGGGGGCATTCATTCGCGTGTGCGGCCTTCGGAATTGAAGGATTGGGAGGAGTTGCGGAACGTCTTGCTCGCGCACTCCCGTCCGGGTGAATATCTGGTTACCTATCCCTACGTTCCCATCTTGAACGTCATGGCCGGGCGACCTTCCTACCAATTCAAGCTCTATGTCGACAATGCGACTGAGTCGTCCCATTTTCCAGCCATGGCCATCGCCGAGTTGGAGAAAAACAAGCCCAGTATTGTTGTGATCAATAACCGAGACATCAATAAAACCGAAGCGTCACGTTTTAAGAATTGGGCCGCGCCATTTTATCAGAAGGTATCCACCAACTATGTTTTGGCTGGAACGTATTTTGGAAAGATTGAAGTCTTTGTTCGTCCAGACAGGATAGCGGATCCCGTAAAGTAGATGGCGGTGAGGGAGGGATTCGAACCCTCGGTAGCCTTTTGGACTACGGCGCTTTAGCAAAGCGCTGCTTTCGACCACTCAGCCACCTCACCTTGG
>RFZT01000224.1 GCA_009920585.1 bacterium | reverse complement strand
GCGCCGTAGGGCATGAGGTTGGTGACTTTTCCAGAGACCTTCTGGCCGACTGGGAAGCGCTCCTCGATCTTGTCCCAAGGATTCGACTGCATTTGCTTGAGACCAAGCGAAACGCGTTCTTTGTCCTTGTTGATGTCGAGCACTTGAACGGTGAGTTGTTGGCCGACTTTGAGGATTTCGGCGGGATGGTTGAGGCGGGCCCAGGACATGTCGGTGACATGCAGGAGGCCGTCGATGCCGTCGAGGTCCACAAACGCACCGAAGTCGGTGATGTTTTTGACCGTGCCGACGATTTTGTCGCCGATGTTGACCCCGCTGAGGAAGGTCTGGCGTTTATCCGAGCGTTCTTGCTCGATGATTTCGCGGCGGCTGAGAACGACGTTTTTGCGGTCCTCGTTGATTTTGACGATTTTGAAATCGTAGGTGTTGTTGACGAACTGCTGAAGATCTTTCGGCGGGACGATGTCGATCTGGGACGCGGGGAGGAAAGCTTCCACACCGACGTTGACCATGAGGCCGCCTTTGACGACGCTGCGCACCTTGCCTTTGATGAGTCCGTCGCCTTTGAAGACGCCGACGATTTTTTCCCAGTTCTGACGCTGGGCGGCTTTTTCTTTCGAGAGGACGACCATGCCCTCGTCGTTTTCAAGGCGTTCGAGTAAGACTTCGACTTCGTCTCCGACTTCGACTTGATCGGGTTCATCGAACTCCGAGGCAGGGATCACTCCCTCGCTCTTGTATCCGATATCCACGAGAAATTCCCGGTTTCTGATCTCAAGGATAGTGCCCTTGACGATGCTACCTTCGCGATAATTTTTGATCGAGCTGGCGATCAATTCTTTCAATGCTGACATATGGTTGATTGTTCCTGTTGGTTTATCGCAACCGCTTCTTGGTAAGGAATGAAAGAGCGGCCCGCGGACACGACGACCGCATGCGAGTCGGCTACCATAACCGCCCCCCTATCCCAACAGCAATCTTTTTCGTCAAAAACAAAGACTCGATTTTCTGGCGGCGGGGCCGTGATATGGGCGCCGCCGATCCATGCCAACGCTTCTTTCTATTTTCCAGCTGATGTCCACCCTGCGAGATCGCACTTGCCTACCATGTCCATGAAGCGGCCCTATTTTTGGTTTGTAGCGGGCGAGGAGAGCGGAGACGCGCGGGCGGTCGAAGTGATGAACGCCATGAGGAATCTTCGCCCGGATATCCGCTTCGGTGGTGCTGGTGGAGAAAGAATGGCGGCGCTCAGTGACCCAGAGTTTGATAACTGGGTGCATCGCGCGGCCGTCGTTGGGATCTGGGATGTTCTGCGACATTATGGGTATTTCCGACAAAAATTCCACACGATGCTCGGAGCGATTCGGAGGGAAAATCCTGATGCCGTCGTGCTGGTGGACTACCCAGGATTTAATCTCCGCCTCGCGAAAGCGCTCCGCGCCCAAGGTTACACCGGCCGCATCCTGTATTACATCAGCCCGCAAGTCTGGGCATGGAATAAAGGCCGCATTCCTAAGATGGCCCGCTGGCTGGATCTCGTGATCTGTGTTTTTCCTTTTGAGGCGCCGCTCTACGAGGCCAGCGGTCTCCGAACGATCTTCACCGGCCACCCGCTCCTCGAAGCTCTCGCGGCCAAGAAATCCCTCCTTCCTCGCGAACCGGATTTGCTTGGCCTCTTCCCCGGGAGTCGCGACCGCGAGGTGCGCCGCATTTTTCCCGTCATGCTCAATGCCGCACGTCTTGTATCTGAGAAAATGCCGCACCTTCGTTTCGAAGCGGCGGCGGCCAGTGAAGCGCGGGCCGCCACGATGCGGGCGATGGCGGGCGATTTTCCGATCACGATTCGCGTCGGCAACGCCCACGACCTCATGCAACGCGCCACAGCGGGCCTTGTTTGTTCCGGCACAGCCACGCTCGAGGCCGCATTTTTTGGTCTTCCCCACGCTCTTGTTTACCGGGTCGCTTGGCTCACTTTTGAAGTTGGCAAGCGTTTGGTGGACGTGAATGCCCTCGGAATTATTAATATCCTGAATAATTACCGCATCCATCCGCCGACTGACCCACGGCAACCCGCCCTCCCCGCTCCGCACATTGTACGCGAATTCATCCAAAACGACGCGACCCCGAGCGCACTCGCCGAGGAGACGCTAAGACTCTTGCAGGACGCATCGGCGCGGGAAAGATTATCCGGCGAGTTGTCAGACATTCTCTCTATGCTTCAAGCCGAAGGCGCTAGCGCACGTGCGGCGCAGGAGCTCCTCAAGGCCGCGTTGGATAGATAGCTTGTTTTCTGAGAATTAGAACTTTTCTGAAACCACTATCGCCCCTTTTTAGTGGGGGGGGGAGCTTTTATGACTTGCTATCAAATCCGCTTTTTATATTCTCAACCTTCAATTAAAAATAACAGAAAAGCTCTTGCCTATTTTTTGGCGCTACCCCCCAAATAGGTTCGAGAGTTTAATTTTTTCATGGTCGTAGGGGGATGAGTTTATTGAAATAACATTACAGCTTGAAGCCATTCTCAAAGCAGAAAGGCGCGAGAACCTTCTTGAAAACTTCTTCAGGGAAGGTGTGGACGATGCTGTACTGGGATATCTCACCGACAAGGATCTGATCGAGCTCGGGGTGGCGCGCATCGGCGATCGCAGGCGCTTGCTCGCTGCATTTGCGCATGTCAGTTCCGACATGGGGCAGGCTGCAGCCTCGCTTATGCCCCATGCGCGAGCCAACGAGCCTCATGTGAATACCGTGGGACTTTCGTTTGTTCCGATCCCCCGCTTCAAAACTCTCGTCGGCACGCATCCCGTACGCGTGCAGGATTACCAACTCTACTGTACCGCGAAGAACATCACTTTCCCTGATCAGAAAAATCCCACCGACTTGACTCACCCGGTTATCAATGTTTCATGGCACGAAGGGATCGACTATTGCCTCTGGCTCACTGCCAAGGAGCGCGACGAAGGGATCATGCCGAAGGATCAATTTTATCGCTTCCTTAGCGACCTTGAGTGGAGCGCCGCCATTGGCCTGCCCAACGAAGGCGAAGACACACCCGCCGAGCGAAGCAAGCAAAAGCCCGGCTACCCTTGGGGGCCCGGCTACCCGCCTCGCAAAGACTTTGGCAACTACCACCAGTCGCTCAAAAAAGATGATTTCGAATTCACCTCGCCCGTCGATGCCTTTCAGCCAAACGACCTCGGGATCTACGATCTCAGCGGCAACGTCTGGGAATGGGTGATGGATAACTACAACTCCTCGCGCACCTACCACACCTTGCGCGGCGGCGCTTGGGATTTCTGCGGCACGGGACTTATGTCCTCGGCCCGCAACGCGAACGACCCGAATGGTCGCGGTACATCCATCGGCTTTCGCATCGCCTGGGCCGCGCAGGAGGGCCACCAATCCAAAAAATAAAATAACTCACCCCCAGCGCAACGGAACGCAAAACCTCGAGGTCTCCGCATCGGAAAAAAGGATTATTTTTAGTTGAAGACAGGAACGCTTTCATGCACTATTCACCTAGCCAGATCATCCACTAACGCGGGGTCTCACAGGGACTCGTCGTCACCGGAACACTATGCAACCCCCCATTTTTGGTCCTATTCAAACGTCAAAATCATCTCATGCAAGCCGGTTCCGAAAATCGATATGGACATGCCGGCCATCGAAGCCGTCGGGTAGTGAAATGAGACGGCATTAAAAGTATCAAAAGTATCCCTTATGGAAACCAACTTCGTCGTTAAATTTATTGATAAGCTCCGCAACTCGCGGGATTTTACGATTTCGTTTCTCATCCACGTGATTTTTGTGGCGATTTTCGGAACCACGGTTCTCTTCAAAGCCGTCCAAGAACCACCGGACTTCGAAGGTGGAAGCGAGGGATTCGTGGGCAGCACCGAGGAAGCCACTCCTCCACCGCAGCAGACCCAGCAGGAGATGCCTCAAACACAGGATGTCACTGTCACCCCCACACCGGTGAACAACGCCGCCGTCAATGCCATCACCACCACGGCGACCTCGCCGACGAGTTTCAGCATGGCGCAGATGGTCATGGCCCCCGTTCCCACGGCCGCTCCTGCGGCCTCGACGATGTCCGCACCGAAGCC
>RFZT01000223.1 GCA_009920585.1 bacterium | reverse complement strand
CTTCGCAAGAGGAGCAAAAAATATCTTATTGAAGCCAATTTCGAGCGGCGACATAGTCCGCGATCGCAGTAGGGTCATCGTTGATCAATGCTTCACGAGTCGACCCTTTGCCAACGAACCTCAATTTATGCTTAAAGGAATCCATCCCGCGATTAGCCCCGAACTTCTTAAAACTCTGGCCGAAATGGGCCATGGTGATGAAATCATCCTCGCTGACGCTCATTTTCCAGGGCACACCTTCGGATTTAGGGTCCTTCGTGCGGATGGCTTGAGTGTGCCGACTTTGTTGGAGGGCATTCTCCCTCTATTTGAGTTGGACAGCTACGCTGACCCGCTAGTGATGATGCAAGCCGTCCAAGGCGATCAGCTTGATCCCTCGGTGGAGGAAAGCTACATGGCTGTCGTCAAACGGCATTGCCCACAAGCCAAGCATCCTGGACGAATCGATCGGATGGCCTTTTACGATCGGGCCAAATCTGCCTTCGCTGTTGTCATGACCGGTGAAATTGCCAAATACGGGAACCTTCTTTTGAAAAAGGGTGTGACCAAGCAATAGTCCGAATTGGCCGTGCGTCAGCACGCGAAGCCAAGCCGTTTCATCGAAAATAATCCAAATCCGCGCCGATCTGCATAGGAGCGCAATTTAATGCTTCGCGTTTAATTGCTAGCTTTCAATCACCCAATGGTGAATGGGTGAAGGGCAACGATTTTTTATGATTCGTTTTAACTACAAGCCCGCAGGCACTTCTCCACTGACGTTGAGTTCGCCGAGCGCAGCATCGGGTCCGCCCGCCTTGAGCTTGATTCAATATAACAGCGAGAGGATTTTTGAGGCTGAATTTGAAACGATCGAGGCGCTTCTGGATCACTACGACCCAACAATGGTCAACTGGATCGATGTTGACGGATTAGGCGATGTGGAGTGTTTAAAAAAACTCGGTGCCCATTTTCATATCCATCCCTTGGCCTTGGAGGATGTGCTAGATACCGCGCAGAG
The DNA here is from genome assembly GCA_009920585.1 of bacterium. Classification (GTDB taxonomy): domain Bacteria; phylum Verrucomicrobiota; class Verrucomicrobiia; order Chthoniobacterales; family Terrimicrobiaceae; genus UBA967. Next base: position 3,117 of record RFZT01000223.1, on the reverse strand, counting down.
ACCGAAGCTTGAGCGCTACGCAGAGCACTTTTTCATCGTCGGTGAAATGGTCTATTACAATAACGAGAACGTTCTTTGCTTCGAGCAGGTCAGTCTTTTTCTTGGGCCTTCCTTTGTCATTTCGATCCAGGAGGAGAAAGGCCACGATGTGTTCGATCGGATTCGACAAAGACTGCGCTCCGGCTCTGGTCAATCCCGCTCCATGGGGGCCGACTATCTTGCTTACGCTCTGCTTGACGCCACGGTCGACCAGGTGTTTCCCGTTCTGGAAAATGTGGGAGACTCGATCGAGATTATCGAGGAGGGCTTGCTCAAGGCGCCGGGCCCAAAATCACTGACCAACCTCTATCAGGCCAAGCGACTCCTGCTTTTGCTGAGGCGAACGATTTGGCCGCATCGGGAGATATTCAATAGCCTCATACGGGATGAGTCGGGCCTCATCCACCGGGAGACGCAGATTTTTTTGAGGGATTGCTATGATCACGTCACACAAATCATCGATATCATCGAAAGTTATCGCGACCTCACGGCCGGGCTTATGGATTTGTACATTTCGAGCCTGAGTTTCCGCACGAACGAAATCATGCGTGTGCTGACCATTGTTTCCGTGATTTTCATACCGCTCACATTTTTGGCGGGCGTTTATGGAATGAATTTCAATGTCGAGTTGCCCATGAATATGCCCGAGCTCAACTGGCGATTTGGATATATCTATTTTTGGGGCCTTTGCGGGGTGATCGCTATTGCCATGTTGCTTTTCTTTAAAAAGAAAAAGTGGCTGTAGATTCGCGGAGGTCCCCCCGCAACAAGCTGACCATTCGCTCGTCTATCGGGTCAGCAAGAAGATCAAAACGGAAATTGTTGTTGGTATGGCCGCTGCTAGAAACAGCTTCACCGCATCCACTCCGTTTGTACCGAAATAGGGCTGGAGTATCGATTGACCAGCGGGATTCGGGGCATTGGCAATCACGGTCAGGCCACCGCCCGCGACAGCCCCTGCCATGACGGCGTATTTGGCTGCATCGCTGAATCCCGGTACAAGCGATGCAAGGTAGGTGATCGCTGCATTATCGTTAAATGCCGTAAGGAGGGTCGATCCCAAGAGCATCTGGACGGGATTTAGGCTCGCGAGCACGGGCTCGATCCACCACTGCTGGCAACCTCCATGAATAACGAGTCCTGCTAGAAAAAAGCCGACAAGCACAGGGCCCCGGAGGTTAATAGGATCTTGATTGCTCTCGGTTGCAGCAACGAAGGCGAGGAAAAACATGAAAATTAAAACAACGATCGCGGCGTAATGAGAAGTCAATACGACCAAGGCGATCAGTAACAAATGCGTGAGTATAATCGAGGTTGGCACGCTTGGTTTCGGCTGGGTGAGAGCATTCCCGCCTTCTTTGAGATGTAGCAATTCTCTGCGAAAAATAAAAAAGGCCAATCCATTCGAGAGGAGGATTGAGAGTACGGACTTCCAACCAAAATGCGTGAGCATGTGGAGGCTATTCCAGTTCCAGTGACCAGCGACCATCACCACTGGGGGAGCGGCAAAGTGCGTGAGGGTGCCGCCAATCGATATGTTCACAAACAACAAGCCTAGCGTTGTGTAGCGCAGCGTCATGGAGGGTTGGAGTTTGAAGAACTTCTCAACCAAAATCAGAGCACAGATCGTCATTGCAGCCGGTTCCGTAATGACCGATCCCAACATCGGTCCGACCGTAAGGATGGATAACCACCATGCGGCTGGAGTTTTTTTGCCCAAACCAGCCACCATTCTTAAAGCCCCTTCAGCGAAGTATAAAACCGGGCGAGAGCTCGCGATGGCCATAATGACGACGACAAAGACGGGCTCCGTGTAGTTCACGCCATTGATGTAATGAAGAAATGTGTCTGGCCCCTTCATCAACGCGATCGCGAGAGCTAATGGGATGAGCCAGATTCCAAAGACCGCTTCGACCTCGCCGAGAAAATGAAAAACCACTTCGCTGAACTTTTTGCGCTCGATTTCTCGCTGCACGTTACCATCCGGATCGGGTGATTTTTCCAGCTTACGCACGAGAACCGCGTGTTCATGTTCGTGTCTGTGAGAAATGGCCCGGAATTTCGCCGCTAGGAAGGTGTGTGCAATTGCAGCCAAGAAAATCGCTGAGGCGATCGCATTGAAGGGATCCGCTTTGATGCGCCCGAGTAATTTGAGAGCCAGTCCGGTGGTGCTGGCATCGTTGTATTGCGCCACGGGTATCGGAAAGGGTGCGACTGCGGCGGAATCCGTTGCAGCAGCGAATACCGATCCCACAAGCATCGTGAAAACGAGGCAAGAAACGAAAAGCTTAGAAGCAAAGTGCATCCGCGAAGAAAAAATTCCATCCATACTTGTCCGTGCTTTAGCAGAGAGCGCATCCGCTGCCAATGGTTTGAAATCCGTCAATATCAAGCAACCTTCTAGATTGCAAATTTCGTTGAGGCCGAGTCAGCTATCTCCGAAGGTGATTTCAGAGGCATTGGGCTGTTAGCGAATTTCGACGAGGATCGTGCAGGGTGTGGTAGTGGAGTGTGCCAACCAATTGTGCGGAGTGGCCGGCGAGTTATTTCGCCGTGAGGATCAAGGGCGTCTCCTTGCGCGTTCTCGTTTGGAGCTTTGAGACGCCCACATATCTCAGAAAATGCAATAACAAATAAAACGCACTAAATCGATTGAGGTAGGCGTTTCTTATGTGAAAACGGTGATCACCCACATCCATCTTCAATGGCGATAAGTGGCAGTGACGTTCGCTACGACATTACGGTGCCCCGACAGGGACGGCGCGATAGACGGCGATCTCGTTGGAGTTGATGGTCTGCGTCATAGTGTAGGTCGAGCCTGTGGGGATGGTGATCGTCCATCTCTGAGCGGCCTTGGCGGCATTGGCGTTGATGTTGGATTCGGGGACATTGGCCATGGTGTTGTAGCGGTAAAGATTGTAGGTGGTGCCAGGTTTGAGGTTCGAGATGGTGATGGTAAGAGTGATTGTCTTGGCTGCGGGGCGCGTGTTGGAGCCGTTGACGATCCCGGGTGTCTCTATGTTAGTGCTAGTCGTCAATCGTACGGGCACGGTTTCTCGGCTCAGATCGATAATGCCG